>NZ_CBFFRK010000005.1:0-85918 GCF_965644245.1 Erwinia sp. V71 | reverse complement strand
AGCGGGCATCGTGAAAAGTCTATGTCAAAGAAAGGGTTATGTTCTCATAATTGACGATTAAATCGCACCTTCCCTAATGTTTTGCAGTAAGTGGACTAAGCCAAATCAACAAAAAAAGAAAAAGAAAAACACATTTAAAACATAAAGATAAAACAGGAAAATAATAAACCTGGCAAAAAAACGGATGTGATAACACATTTCATTTAGCAATGTATTATTGTTTTCACCACAGCGCCAGCGGCAATGTATTATTGTTTATAACCTTTTATTTGACGCAATAATGCCGGCTTTTGCATAGCTGCCAGCAAATACGCGATCTGTTACGCTAATAAATAAATTAACGCTGATAAACATTTCATCTCATCAGCGACAGACTGCAAAACCACGCATACCGAGGTGAAAGTGGTTAGCATGTGCAGCGTTATACTCCGGTCCAAGCGCATTACCAAAATAGCGGCAGCTTTGCTGAAAGGTCTGCTGCAGCCATACCGCCTTCTCCTGCGGCTGCCGCCAGTTATCGATCACACTGATGCGCTCACCATTCTGCAGGCGAAAACCGGCAATGTCCCAGGCATCGGCAGTGGCATGCTCACTTAAACGCCCCTGTTCGCGATGGTAGATATTGCGACAGGCGAAGCTGCCCAGATGATCAATACGCGCCAGCGGTGAGATTGCTGCATGATGCTGCTGTATCGCCGTGACAAACATCACGCTGCTGACTGCCAGCGGGCAGCTGGCGAGAAATGGCGTATTCAGCTGTACAGAACCAAAGCGCTGAATCACCAGAGGGTGTTCCAGCGGGCAACGCCCCTGCGTGCTGTCGGTGCGACGGAAACTGACCCAGCCTTCGTCGCGCGCCCGTGTCATCACCGCAAGGCACGCTTCAGGATCAGTTGCCAGGCGCTTTAATTTATAACGGGTAATAATATTCGGCGGGTCGGTCACCGCAAGTGGTGCGAACGGATTATATTGCGCAGGCAGATGCTGTTTAATCCACGGTATGGCAGCAAATAACGCCACAATAGTGATGAGCAGCACAGCGAGAAATTTCACAGACAGCAAATCCCTGGCGCACCCGTGCGCACGTTAATCCAGCCATAACATCAACCATAGTCCCGCCAGCAATATCTGACAGCACTGGCGAGAATTTATACTGAACTTTACCTCTGAGCGACAAAAATAAAAAAAATTACCTGTTATCCCGCCAATTACACTATCTTATGCCAACTTAGCTGGTGACCAACCAGATTAAATAACAGCCAACAGAGCTGACACACCATCACTGACAGGAATAAATCGTTATGGTTGATCAATCAAAAGAGACTGTGCTGGGCAGTAAAGACCCGGATAAGCTACAGCGTAATCTGCACAATCGTCATATTCAGCTGATTGCTATCGGCGGCGCGATTGGCACCGGGTTGTTTATGGGATCAGGAAAAACCATCAGCCTCGCCGGTCCTTCGATCATCTTCGTCTATATGATCATCGGCTTTATGTTGTTCTTTGTGATGCGCGCCATGGGCGAGCTGCTGCTGTCCAACCTGGAATATAAATCCTTCAGCGATTTCGCGGCGGATTTACTCGGTCCATGGGCAGGCTATTTTACCGGCTGGACTTACTGGTTCTGCTGGGTCGTCACCGGTATTGCCGATGTGGTGGCTATCAGTTCCTATTTCCAGCTCTGGTTCCCGGACTTCTCTATCTGGATGAGTGCCCTGCTTTGCGTGCTGCTGTTCCTGACGCTGAATATCGCCACAGTTAAACTGTTTGGCGAGATGGAGTTCTGGTTCGCGATTATCAAAATCGTTGCCATTGTGGCGCTGATTGTTGTCGGTATTGTGCTGGTGGCAATCCACTACCCGTCTTCCGGCGGCAGCCAGGCTGCATTGTCTAATATCTGGGATCATGGCGGTATGTTCCCGAAAGGCCTGAGCGGTTTCTTCGCTGGTTTCCAGATTGCCGTGTTTGCCTTCGTCGGGATTGAACTGGTCGGCACTGCCGCCGCAGAAACCCACAACCCGAAAGCGGTACTGCCACGCGCTATCAACGCCATTCCGATCCGCATTATCTTCTTCTATGTGCTGGCGCTGATGGTGATTATGGCCGTGACGCCGTGGAACCAGGTGATGGCCGATCGCAGCCCGTTTGTTGAGATGTTTGTGCTGATTGGCCTGCCAGCCGCAGCCAGCATCGTTAACTTTGTGGTACTGACCTCTGCCGCCTCTTCCGCCAACAGCGGTATCTTCTCCACCAGCCGTATGCTGTACGGTCTGGCGCAACAGGGTGTCGCCCACCGTGGCTTTGGTCGTCTGTCATCACGCGCGGTGCCGACCAATGGCCTGTTCTTCTCCTGCCTGTGCCTGCTCGGCGGCGTGGCGTTGATCTACCTGATCCCGAACGTGATGACCGTATTCACCATGGTGACTACCGTGTCTGCGATCCTGTTTATGTTTGTCTGGACCATTATCCTCTGCTCGTACCTAGTGTACCGCAGGAAGCACCCGCAGCGTCATGCTGAGTCCATCTATAAAATGCCACTGGGTAAAGTCATGTGCTGGGTGGTGATGGCGTTCTTTGTCTTCGTACTGGTGTTACTGACACTGGAAGACGATACCCGCCAGGCGCTGATGGTCACGCCGCTGTGGTTTATCCTGCTGGCAGCTGGCTGGCTGATGCGGAAAAGAAAACAGAGTTAATCACTAAAGGGCAGCAGAGATGCTGCCCTTTTACTTTCAGGCATCCCAAAAGTTTACAGCACAGGGAACACGGTCAGAAGAGGAAAGCGTCCCGCGCCAGGGACGGCGCGGGCCGAGCGGTCAGGATGACGCATAGCGACTTTCCGATCTGACCGTGTTCCCTGTGCAGGCACGCCCCCCGCAACCACGCCCTGAGTATAAACGCTGCCACAACGTACTAAATGACGCCGATAACGACGGCCGCGGCGAAGGCAATCGCACCGGCTTCGCATCCTTCAACCCCTCTGGCGCGCCCAAATCAAACGTAAAGGTGTAGCTTGGATCTTCTCCCATACGCAGATCGGTTATCAGCAAACGCCCTTCCTGCTCACGCATAGCGAAAAAGCCGTGACTGAACCAGGCAACGCGATCCACATACCAGTCGCCTTTATAGCGCTGATACAGTTCTGCGCCGCGATCATGCTGGCTGAACTGCAGCGGTCGCTGCGGTGATAACAGCGAGTAGAAACCTTCGGCATAGCCCTGCGGTGTCATCACCAGTACACGCCACACCAGAGTATTGAACGCCGTCGGCGAAACCAGCACCTGCTCAGCGGGCAACTGCTGACGGGCGATTTCCGCCTTTACCTGCTGCGTGGCGCAACTCTGCGCCAGCACACTCCACAGCAGATACAGCGTGCTTAATGTCAGACCGAGGCGATTCCACCACAACCCGCGAGCACCACGCCGCCAGAACGCCAGCGCCAGACCAGCCAGCAGTGGCAGGGTATACAGCGGATCAACAATATAGATACTGCTGACCGCATACGGGTGGTCGGTAAGCGGCAGACCAAGCTGCGTGCCATACACCGTCATTAAATCAAGCAGCGGATGGGTAATCAGCGCCAGCCATATCGCAATCCACCAGTTCACCCATAACGGCCGCTGACGCAGCATACCCGCCAGCAGCCAGGCCAGTAACGGTGCCGCGAGGGTCAGAAACAGTAACGCGTGGGTTTCAGTACGGTGAAACGTCATATTGCGAATGGCGTCACCGTGATCGAGAAAGACATCCAGATCCGGCAGCGTGCCACACACTGCCCCGACCGCCGCCGCCTGCCACAGTGGCACTTTGCGCCCCATTGCCGCCATCGTCACTGACGCACCGAGCACCAGTTGAGAAACCGAATCCATCGCTATTCCCTGATAAATAAATGCGTTAAGACGGCTATCCTGCCACAGACAATGTAAAGATAATTACGGCTGCGCAAACTTAACGCACGCGAATCCCTTCAATCACCATGCGCTGCACATTTTCCACCGTCTTGTGAAAGAAGACCGGGTCGCTGAGATTTTGTCCGGTAATCGCTTCCACCTGCGTGGCAAAGTCCGCGTAGTGCTGCGTCGTCGCCCACAGCATAAAGATCAGATGATGCGGCTCGACCGGCGCCAGTCGCCCCTGCGCAATCCAGCCTTCAATCACCGCCGACTTCTCTTCCACCAGCGCTTTTAAGTCTCCTTCCAGCTCCCCTTTTAGCAACGGTGCACCCTGCAACATTTCGAGGCAGAACAGACGCGAGGCCTGTGGATGGTCGCGCGACACTTCCAGCTTCATACGGATATATTCCTCAATCGCCTCCAGCGGCTGCAGATCGTCACGCATAGCACGCAGCGGCGCCAGCCAGACATCGAGGATATCTTTCAGCACCGCGATATACAGCGCTTCTTTCGACGGGAAATAGTAGAGGAGATTGGTTTTTGAGACGTCGGCACGTTCCGCCACCTGATCGAGGCTGGTGCCATGAATGCCAAACTGGGAAAAAAACTCCAGCGCAGCGGCGAGGATCGCCTGGCGTTTGGCGGCAACCGCGCGCGAGCGGCGCGTCGGGGCTTTTTCTGCTGACTTCACTGTAACTCCTTCTCCATCACTGTTGGCAGATAATAGCAAAGCGCCTGCACTCTGATGGCACATCTTTGCCTGTTTTCTGTGCATCATTTTTTACCAAATGGTCTGCTTCAGACCGCCTGCTCTGCAACATTATTAAGCTTCAATTATAACACCTTGTTTACAAACACCTTTTATTTTCTGGCACAGCCTTTGCAATTTATCACCTGAGCGCCGCCTCGGGGAAAGTTGCAGAATGCATCGCCGCGCGTGAACCACATCCATCGTTAAACAGAGGGGTTTCACATGAAAATTGGTGTCTTTATTCCTATTGGCAACAACGGCTGGTTGATCTCAACCCATGCACCGCAGTACATGCCAAGCTTTGAACTCAATAAAGCCATCGTGCAGAAAGCCGAGCACTACCACTTCGACTTTGCGCTGTCGATGATCAAGCTGCGTGGCTTCGGCGGTAAAACCGAATTCTGGGATCACAACCTCGAATCCTTCACCCTGATGGCGGGTCTCGCCGCCGTGACATCACGTATTCAGATTTACGCCACCGCAGCCACCCTGACGCTGCCACCGGCTATTGTGGCACGCATGGCCTCGACGATCGATTCGATTTGCCCTGGCCGCTTTGGCGTCAATCTGGTGACCGGCTGGCAGAAACCCGAATATGAACAGATGGGCATCTGGCCGGGTGATGAGTATTTCTCACGTCGCTATGACTATCTGACCGAATATGTGCAGGTGTTGCGTGACC
Source organism: Erwinia sp. V71 (assembly GCF_965644245.1). Classification (NCBI taxonomy): domain Bacteria; kingdom Pseudomonadati; phylum Pseudomonadota; class Gammaproteobacteria; order Enterobacterales; family Erwiniaceae; genus Erwinia; species Erwinia sp. V71. The sequence continues at coordinate 80,592 of NZ_CBFFRK010000005.1, read as the reverse complement.
TGTGGGGCACCGGCAAATCCGATTTAAAAGGTGAATTTTTCACCATGAATGACTGCCGCCTCAGTCCGCGCCCACAGCAGCCGGTCAAAGTGATCTGCGCCGGGCAGAGCGATGCCGGGATGGCGTTCTCGGCAAAATATGCTGACTACAACTTCTGCTTCGGGAAAGGCGTCAATACCCCGACCGCGTTTGCCGCCACTGCCAGCCGGATGAAAACCGCCGCAGAGCAGACCGGACGAGAAGTCGGCTCCTTTGTGCTGTTTATGATTATCGCCGACGAAACCGATGAGGCCGCGCGCGCGAAATGGGAACACTACAAAGCCGGTGCCGATGAAGAAGCGCTGGCGTGGCTGACCACCCAGAGCCAGCAGGATACCCGCTCCGGCAGCGATACCAATGTGCGCCAGATGGCCGACCCGACTTCAGCGGTCAATATCAATATGGGCACGCTGGTCGGCTCTTACGCCAGTGTCGCACGCATGCTGGATGAAGTGGCCACCGTTGACGGTACGCAGGGGGTATTGCTGACCTTTGACGATTTCCTGCAGGGCATTGAAGACTTCGGCGAACGCATTCAGCCACTGATGAAAAGCCGCATTGACGTGATCGATGCTGCGCGGGAGGTGGCGTGATGCATAACCCTGAGAACGTGGTCTGCGCTACCCTGCAACGCGATAACCTGATCCTGCCCGCACGCCCGGAAGCTATCGCTTTCCCGCCGTCACAGAGCGCGCTGATTGTGGTGGATATGCAGAATGCCTATGCCACCACAGGCGGCTACCTCGATCTGGCAGGCTTTGATGTCTCCGCCACTCAACCGGTGATCGAAAAAATACATCAGGCGGTGACCGCCGCCCGTGAGGCGGGTATCCAGATTATCTGGTTCCAGAATGGCTGGGACGAGCAGTATGTTGAAGCCGGTGGCGCAGGCTCACCTAACTTCCATAAATCGAATGCGCTGAAAACCATGCGCAGACACCCGGAGCTGCAGGGCAAGCTGCTGGCGAAAGGCGGCTGGGACTACCAGCTGGTCGACGAACTGCAGCCGCAGACGGGCGATATTGTGTTGCCGAAACCGCGCTACAGCGGCTTCTTTAATACGCCGCTGGACAGCATGCTGCGCAGCCGCGGTATCCGCCATCTGATCTTTACCGGCATCGCCACCAATGTCTGCGTCGAGTCGACACTGCGCGATGGCTTTTTCCTCGAATATTTCGGCGTGGTGCTGGAAGACGCAACCTATCAGGCAGGGCCACCCTTCGCTCAGCAGGCGGCGATTTTTAATATCGAAACCTTCTTTGGCTGGGTCTCTGATGTGACGACCTTCTGCCAGACATTGCAGGACACACAACCCGTTAAACGCTCAGCCTGATAAGGAGAGATAGCGATGCCAAAAACTGTCATTACCCCGCCCGGAACCGGTATTCCGCTGGCACCGTTTGTGCCTGGCACTCTGGCCGACGGCGTGGTGTATGTCTCCGGCACCCTGCCGTTCGACAAACAGAACAATGTGGTGCACGTCGGCGATGCCGCGGCACAGACGCGCCATGTGCTGGAGATCATTAAAAGCGTGATTGAAACCGCAGGCGGCACCATGGATGACGTCACCTTTAACTCCATCTTTATCACCGACTGGAACAATTATGCGGCAATCAATCAGGTGTACGCGGAGTATTTCCCTGGTGAGAAACCAGCGCGCTTCTGTATCCAGTGTGGACTGGTGAAACCCGATGCTCTGATTGAGATCGCCACCATCGCGCATATCGGCAAATAACCCGCCCCACAGAGGAGCCGCACTATGTATATCGAGCTGTCAGGTCAGCAACATGCGCAGGCAAAAACTGTGGTGCTTTCCGCCGGACTGGGCGGCTCCGCGAATTTCTGGCTGCCGCAAAAGCAGGCGCTGGAGGCGCACTACCGGGTAGTGGTGTATGACCAGCGCGGCACCGGACGCAGTGCCGATACCCTGCCGGAAGGCTACAGCATGCAGGACATGGCCGCCGAACTGACGCAGGCGCTGCGGCAACAGGGTATCACCGAGTGCGATGTGGTGGGTCATGCACTCGGCGGCATGATTGGCCTGCAAATGGCGCTGGATTATCCGGAACTGGTGACACGCATCGTGGTGGTCAATGGCTGGCTGAGCCTCGATCCCCACACCCGGCGCTGCTTCCATGTACGCCGCGACCTGCTGCTGAATGTCGGCGTTGAAGCCTTTGTGCGGGCACAACCGCTGTTCCTGTATCCCGCCGGCTGGTTATCGGCCAATCAGGCGCGGATAGAAGCGGAAGACAGCCTGGCGGTGACGCATTTTCAGGGGATGGAAAATCTGCTGCGCCGCCTGCATGCCCTGATGGCGACCGACTTCAGCACTGATGCGCAGCGCATCACGCAACCGGTACTGGTGATCTGCGCGCAGGACGACTTGCTGGTGCCCTGGACCTGCTCGGAAACCCTGCACGACGCCCTGCCCAACGCCACATTGCAGAAAATGCGCTGGGGTGGTCATGCAATGAGCGTAACTGATAGTCTGACTTTCAACCGGTTAGTGCTGGAATGGCTGAATGCCCCGCCGCCGGTTGTCACTTTTAACCCGGAAATGGAGTCAACATGGCAGAACCACTGAATAACGCAGCCCTCGCCACCCTGTTTACCGACGCGCACACGCACAGCGTCTGGCAGGACAAACCGGTCACGGATGCGCAACTGGACGCGATTTATAACCTGTTACGCCTCGGCCCGACCTCCGCGAACTGCTGCCCGGCACGCTTTGTGTTTGTGCGCAGTGCGGAAGGCAAAGAGAAGCTGCGCCCGAGCCTGTCCAGCGGCAATCTGGCAAAGACCATAAGCGCACCGGTCACTGCGATTGTCGCCTGGGACCCGCAGTTTTATGACGCCCTGCCGCAGCTGTTCCCGCACACCGATGCCCGTTCCTGGTTTACCTCCAGCCCGGCGCTGGCGGAAGAAACCGCATTTCGCAACAGCTCACTGCAGGCGGCTTATCTGATTAGCGCCTGTCGTGCTCTGGGTCTGGACACCGGGCCGATGTCGGGTTTCGACCGGGAAAAAGTCGATGCCGCGTTTTTCGCTGACAACGGCTGGAAAAGCAATCTGTTAATCAATATTGGCTACGGTGATGCCAGCAAGGTGCATGCCCGTCTGCCACGTCTTGCATTTAGCGATGCCTGCCAACTCGCTTAAGGAGTAAACCATGTCGCTGCACACCCTGCCGCTGGCTGCCGCCAGCGTGGAGAAACAGGAGTTCCGTAATGCCATGTCGCGCCTCGGCTCGGCAGTCAATATCATCACCACCGATGGACCTGGCGGCCGTGCGGGTTTCACCGCCTCCGCCGTGTGCAGCGTCACCGATACCCCACCGACTTTACTGGTGTGCCTGAATCGTTCGGCCTCCGTCTGGCCGGTGTTTCAGCAGAATCAGGCTCTGTGTGTCAATACGCTGGCGGCAGGCCACGAGACGCTGTCGAACCTGTTTGGCGGCAAAACGCCAATGGAAGAACGCTTTATTGCCGCCGAGTGGTCAACGCTGGTCACGGGCGCCCCGGTACTGGCAGGCGCGATTGCCTCCTTTGACTGCAAAATCAGTCAGGTAGTCAGCGTCGGCACCCATGACATTCTGTTTTGCGAAGCGCAGGCGCTGGTGTGCAACGATCACAGCCACGGCCTGATCTATTTCGATCGCGGATATCATCATTTGCTGCGGCAGGAAGCCAGCTAACTGGCGCAGTCCGACAGTCACAGTTTTTCACCTCTATCTGGAGAAGACGATGGCAAGTTCCTGGTTCCCACAATGGCGTAAGACATCCGCAGTTAACGGCCACGGTATCGTGGCGCCTGATGAAGCCCTGCCCGCCGGGCAAACCCTGATTATGGGGCTGCAGCACGCAGTAGCGATGTTTGGCGCAACGGTGCTGATGCCGTTGCTGATGGGACTCGATCCCAATCTGGCCATCCTGTTATCCGGCATCAGTACCCTGCTGTTCTTCCTGGTGACCGGTGGCCGGGTGCCCAGTTATCTTGGCTCCAGCGCTGCGTTTGTCGGCGTGGTGATCGCCGTGACGGGCTATAACGGCCAGGGACTGAATCCCAATCTCAGCATCGCGCTGGGCGGTGTGATCGCCTGTGGCCTGTTGTATACCCTGATTGGTCTGGTGGTCATGAAGCTGGGTACGCGCTGGATTGAACGGCTGATGCCGCCAGTGGTGACCGGTGCCGTGGTGATGGCGATTGGCCTTAACCTGGCACCGATTGCAGTACACAGCGTTTCCGCGTCTAGCTTCGACAGCTGGATGGCAGTGATGACCGTGCTGTGCATCGGACTGGTGGCGGTATTTACCCGTGGCATGGTGCAACGCCTGCTGATTCTGGTCGGGCTGATCCTCGCCTGGGCGCTGTATACCGTACTGACGAATGTGCTGGGCTTTGGTAAACCGGTCGACTTCAGTGCACTGGCAAACGCCGCCTGGTTCGGTCTGCCACAGTTCTCTTCACCAACGTTTAATCTGCAGGCAATGGTGCTGATTGCGCCGGTCGCGGTGATTCTGGTGGCGGAAAACCTCGGCCATCTGAAAGCGGTCGCCGGTATGACCGGACGCAGCCTCGACCCGTATATGGGACGTGCTTTTGTCGGTGACGGGCTGGCAACGATGTTGTCCGGCAGCATGGGCGGCAGCGGTATGACCACTTATGCAGAAAATATTGGCGTGATGGCGGTGACCAAAGTCTATTCGACACTGGTGTTTGTCGCCGCCTCGCTGGTCGCGATGCTGCTGGGCTTTTCACCGAAGTTTGGCGCACTCATTCACACTATCCCGGGTCCGGTGATTGGCGGTGCATCCATCGTGGTATTTGGTCTGATTGCCGTGGCAGGAGCGAAAATCTGGGTGCAGAATAATGTGGATCTCAGCCAGAACGGCAACCTGATTATGGTGGCCGTGACGCTGGTGCTCGGTGCCGGTGACTTTGCGCTGAATATTGCGGGCTTTACGCTCGGCGGTATCGGTACGGCGACGTTCGGGGCGATTATCCTTAATGCCATTCTCAGCCACCGCCGTACCGCTGCACTGGACGGCAGTGAAGCGGTGTCGCAAAAGGGCTAAGCGCTTTCAGTGATATCCTCAGGCGAAGCCGCAAGCTTCGCCTGTTTTTTACGTTTCAGCTTCAGTTCGCTAATCAGCACGCCAAGCACAATCAGCGCGCCACCGATTAAAGCGATACCCGGCAGGCGCTCACCCGCAATACGTCCCACCACCCCGGCCCATACCGGTTCCCCGGCGTAAATCACCGTGGCGCGCGTCGGCGATACGCTGCGCTGCGCCCAGTTCATGGTGACCTGAATCAGCGCACTGGCGATGCCCAGCCCCACTGCGCTGTACAGCAGGTAAGGGGAAAATGACGGCACCGATTCACCATTTGGCGCCATAAACAGAAAGGCACTGGCCGAGGCGACGGCCAGCTGCACAATGGTCACCCGGCGCACATCGACTTTCCCGGCACAGGCACTGATCAGGATAATCTCGGCCGCAATCGCCACCGTGCTGAGCAATGTGGCGCTCTCTCCGGCACCAAACGCCAGCGAATCTCCCTCTGGCCCCGCCAGCAACAGCAGGCCGATAAAGGCCAGCGCCACGCCGATCCACGACATCAGCCCTGGCATACGGCCAAGAAACAGCCACTGTAACAGCGGCACCAGCGGAACATACATCGCGGTAATAAAAGCGGATTTGCTGCTGGAAATGGTCTGCATGCCCCAGGTTTGCAGGCCATAACCACAGGCGATAGCAATACCAATCCATGTCCCCGCTTTCACTTCATGCCACGTCAGGCCGCGCAGGCTTTTCCAGGAAATCAGCGCCAGCAGCAATGCTGCCGTAGCAAAGCGCAGGCCGACAAAGAAAAACGGGCCACTGACAGTCATCGCGTGGTGAACCACCAGAAAGGTGCCGCCCCATAACATCGTAATGAGGATCAGCACCATCTCCGGCATACTGATACTGAATTTATAACGCGATAATAGTGCTGACATCATGCTGGCCCGACAAAAAAACAGGGCGCTAGTGTGCGTTGGCGGGGAATGAAGGTCAATGATTAAAACATGAACCGCCGGGCAGTACCCGGCGGCAGGGGAAGTGTCTCAGAATAACGGTAGCGGGCAGTTATTTTTTGCCGCTGGCCCGTCCCCCTTTTTCACCTGCTTTGGAGGCACGCTGTGGGTCATTTTTAAAATTACCCCCGCTGCTTTTACCTCCTTTGCGTCCAGCTTCTGATGCTCTTTCACGGTCTTCAGCGAAATTACCAGAGCCTCCACGATGTTCTGCCATTTCTTACCTCCGAATAGTTAAGACATCATATTGCTAACGCCTCCTGCGTTATGGTGCAGAAGGAGGCGGCGAAATCGTCACCACCTCGTTTCAGTTTAGACGAAACGCACTATTTGCCGCTGTCTGTTTATATTTCGAAACAAACAATCGACTAAAAAATGGCGTTAATACCACACAGTTCTCTTAAGCCGCTCTAAGCGCTATTGAAATTTTTACCGCTTATCCCAGGGCGGGTTTCTGCCGCTTATCTCGGCCGTCACGAAACGGCAATCGGCCATTTCTCTTCTATACTTTATTGATGACCGATCCAGTGCAGCAATGCAGGAGAGCGACAATGGCAAACCAACCGCAGTTCCCGGATAAAGACGATCCCCATAACGCGCCAGAGTCTGGCGATAAAATGCCAGATGCACCCGCGAAAAAATCCTGACTGACTAACCCGCTCGCTGGCCCTGCACGGTCAGCGAGTTTTTTTATCTCTCCGAACCCTAACGATGGAGTCAATAATGGCGAAGATACTTGTGCTCTACTATTCGATGTACGGACATATTGAGACCATGGCTAACGCAGTGGCGGAAGGCGCCAGTAAAGTGAGCGGCGCTGAGGTGACGGTAAAACGCGTCCCGGAAACCATGGATGCAGAACGTTTTGCGCAGGTGGGCGGAAAAACCGGGCAGGTCGCGCCAGAAGCGACGCCGGAAGATCTGCCCGCCTATGACGCCATTATCTTCGGCACACCCACTCGTTTTGGCAACATGGCCGGCCAGATGCGCACGTTCCTCGACAGAACAGGCGGCCTGTGGGCCTCTGGCGCACTGTACGGCAAGCTGGCCAGCGTCTTCTCTTCCACCGGGACGGGCGGCGGCCAGGAGCACACCATTTCCTCCACCTGGACCACGCTGGCACATCACGGCATGGTGATTGTCCCCATCGGCTATGCTGCCAAAGAACTGTTTGATGTCAGTAAAGTCCGCGGCGGTACGCCTTACGGCGCGACGACCATTGCGGGCGGCGACGGTTCACGCCAGCCGAGTGAAGAGGAGCTGAATATTGCCCGCTATCAGGGGCAACATGTCGCTGAACTGGCCGTCAAACTTAAAGGTTAATCACTCAGGAGGCAGCTATGACAACGCAACAGGCAAAAGCGCATCATGTCGGCGAATGGTCCACTCTGCGCGCAACGTCACGCGAAATCGGCGAGGCGATTTTTGAAGTGGCGGCTTACGATGAGCGCCTTGCAGAAGAAATCTGGCGGCAACAAGGCAGTGACGACGTACTGCTGCGCGCATTTAAGAAAACTGACGAAGATGTGCTGACCTGGGATGGCAAGGTCGTTGAGCGCCGTAATGTCTGACCGCGCGTAAACCGGGCGGCCTGCCGCCGCCCGGCATGTTTCCCCGCCAGAATAGCCTCATTCGAACTAAGGAGCGTATGCATGTCTTCCTACCAGAGCATCAATCCGGCGAATAACCAGCGACTGAAATCCTGGCCAGAGCACAGTTCAGAACAGGCGTTGCAGGCGCTCGAGATCGCCAGCCAGCTGTACCAGTCACCGTGGAGCAAAGGCGATATCCAGCCGCGTCTGCGGGTATTAAAAGAAGTGGCGGATATTATTGACCAGCGTGTCGATGAGCTGGCAAAAATTGCCACGCTGGAGATGGGTAAGCTGATTAATCAGAGCCGCGGTGAAGTGAAGCTGTGTGCGCAAATCGCCCGTTACTATGCTGACAATGCACAACGCTTTCTGCAGCCAGTTCCCTATCCCAGTGAACTGGGCGAAGCCTGGGTAGAACATCATCCGATTGGCGTGATTATGGCGGTCGAGCCATGGAATTTCCCCTACTACCAGCTGATGCGCGTGCTGGCGCCAAACCTGGCCGCCGGGAATCCGGTGCTGGCGAAACATGCGGGTATCGTGCCGCACTGCGCCGATGCCTTTGCCCGTATCGTACTGGAGGCGGGTGCCCCGCAGGGGGCATGGACCAATCTGTTTATCTCCAGCGAACAGGTCGCTGAACTGATTGCTGATGATCGGGTGCAGGGCGTGGCGCTGACCGGCTCGGAAAAGGCAGGCAGCATTGTCGCAGCACAGGCGGCAAAACACCTGAAAAAATCGACGCTGGAGCTGGGCGGCAATGATGTGTTTGTGGTGCTGGATGACTGCGATCTTGATGAAGCGGTAAGACAAGGCGCCCAGGCGCGCCTGAGTAATGCCGGTCAGGTCTGTACCGCCGCCAAGCGCTTTATTGTGCAGGAAAAGGTGGCGGATCAGTTTCTGGAAAAATTCACCGCCGCTTTTGCTGCCATGAAAATGGGCGATCCTCTGGATGAAAGCACCACGCTGGGTCCGCTCTCCTCGGCCGGTGCGCGTGATAACCTGGTAAAACAGGTGCAGCAGGCCATTGATCATGGTGCAACACTGCATTATGGCGGTGATGTGATGCCGGGGGCTGGCTGTTTTTATCAACCCACGATTCTGACAGGAATTACACGTCAGAATCCGGCCTACTTTGACGAGTTTTTCGGCCCGGTCGCACAGGTATATGTGGTGAAAAACGATGATGAGGTCGTCAGGCTGGCGAACGATTCCCACTATGGTCTCGGCGGTTCCGTGTTCACCGGCGATATTGCACGTGGCAGACAGCTGGCATCACGTATTGAAACCGGCATGGTATTTATCAATTCAATGAGTGATACCGCACCAGAGCTACCTTTTGGCGGCATCAAACGTTCCGGTTATGGGCGTGAACTGTCCGATCTCGGTATTAAAGAGTTTGTGAACCAGAAGCTGGTGGTGGAAAAAAGCTGAGTTTTGGTTACATGCATGCAGAAAGGGCCGACGGTGTCGGCCCTTTTTTATCACTGCAATGGATTACCCCATTTTGCTCCCCTCCCCATGCAATGGGGAGGATTAGGGAGGGAGAACAAACAGCAACGATGCGCAGTCGTTTGTTCCCCCATCCCAGCCTTCCCCCATTACAGGGGGAAGGCGCAATCAGTGCGATGCACCAGGCCGGGAACCAGTCCGAATTACTGTGCTTTTGGCGCTTCAGCGGCTGGTTTTGGTTCAGCAGCTTGTGGCTGCGCGGTTTTCTCTGCCGCTGCCTTGTCTGCTGCGACTTTATCCGCTGCCGCCTTATCCGCCGCAGCTTTGTCTGCCGCAGCCTTATCCGCGGCCGCTTTTTCTGCAGCCGCTTTGTCAGTAGCGGCCTTCTCTGCTGCGGCCTTGTCCGCTGCAGCTTTATCGGCAGCCGCCTTTTCAGCCGCGGCTTTCTCCGCCGCAGCCTTCTCTTCTGACGCTTTCGCCTGCACCGCTTTTTCTGCTGCGACTTTATCCGCAGCGGCTTTTTCCGCTACCGCCTGCTCTGCAGCATTCTGTGCCGCCTGAGCTTTATCCGCCGCGACTTTCGCCGGATCGTTGCTCTGTTCCACCGGTTTCACCGCGACGGCTTTCTCCAGCGGCGTACCCTTCAATGCGCCATCCAGCACCTGGGTGAACTGCTCCCACGAGCAGAAACCATTGGTATCCGTGTCACAGCCCTGCAACTGCAGCGTTACACGCTGTGGTGGCGTTTTCAGCGTCAGCGGCTGAGCATCGCGCAGCTGTTCCGCAGTCTGGTAAACATATTCAATTTTCACCAGATCTTTATTGTTCTTGCTGTCATGCCAGCGTTCAAACACTACCTGACCGCCAATCGGTGTGCGCTCATTCTGGCCCGGCAGGTTATAAGGTTTCACGTTCAGCGCGGTCAGCATCGACGCGATATTAGAGTCGTGACCAACCATCAGCGTGACTTTCGGTGCCGTCTCTTTATCCTGGTCGATCAGCTGGCTGCGGATATAGTCCACCAGTGGCGCAGCGACATTACGTGCCACATCCGCTGAAGTGAACAATGCATCCTGGTAACCATTTTTAATTGCCGACAGTTCCTGCCACTGCTCATCGGTCTTAATCTGCCCCCAGGCAACCTGCTCCAGCGGGAAGCCTTCGTAATATTGCAGCGTGAACGCATCCACCAGCGAGTTGCCCACGCGCAGCGGACCCGATACGCCCGGCGCTTCACCGTTGTTGGCTTTAAAGCTGTTCTGACTGTCGCTAAGCGAGCACTGTTTGTTGTCCTTACAGGCTGGCGCATTTTTATAATCCGTGATTCTTTCCAGACGCTGGAAGGCAGGCTTCAGGTTCAGTTTTTCCGCCGCACTGCTCATTGATGCCAGCGCCTGCTTATTGAAGGCTTCACTGTTGTTGGTAATCACCGGATTAAAGATCGGGTCCATCGCGCCCACGTCATCCTGGTGGGTGACCGGAATATCACAGCCCGGGAAGGCACCGGTAATAAAGAACTGTGCAGTCGCGATGGTGCGCTGCAGACTGTTGGCATAAGCAAAGACATCATTCCCCGCCGGGCATTCGCCGTTTTTCACCAGCCCCTGCTGTGCCAGCCACTCACGGGTATAGTGCCCCATATACACTTCCAGCACCCCACCCTTGGTGGTCAGCTGACCGCCAGGAACATCCCACTGTGGCCAGGCTTTTTTCGTCGACTGTTCCAGAACACTGCCGTTGTCCGCCAGCGGCGCGCGCAGGTTATGGCGGCTCATCATTAACACTTGTTGCAGCTGCAGGTCACCGTCTGCCGCATGGGCAGCAAATCCGACAGACAAAGCGGCCAGTACGGACAATGCGCAGAGCGTGTATTTTTTGATCATTGTGCTTATTCCATTGATTCAGATGCTAAACATCCGGGCTGGCAAACAAGCTATCACAGCGGACAGCAAAATATCGCCACATCTTAACCTGCCACGTGGCGAAATACCCCGGGAGTTTGCAGTAGCATATCGTGCTATGCAATATAGCAGACTCTGGCGGTTGTGGTTTAGTGCATTAGCAGATTGAAAAGCAACAAGATGTTTTTCAGATTTGTGGGGATTGTGTACCGGATCGGCCATGCCGCAGGGTCAGGATAATGCAGAGACTGGTTTGTTTTACTGAAATCTGGAATAACGCTGGCGTGACGCTGAAGAAAGGAACGACTGCAGAAAAGATGGCGGAGGAGGAGAGATTCGAACTCTCGAACGGTTTCCCGTCGCCGGTTTTCAAGACCGGTGCCTTCAGCCACTCGGCCACCCCTCCGCAGACTCTATTACTAAAGCCACCCTAAACACCGCTCAGGTCTTTAAGATGCGAGCAGTGTAATGGCTTGATGCGAAGAGAGCAACAGACAAATCATCTGCCGCTGACTGTTCGCCGAAATTATGTGCTAATTGCTTGTCTTTTAAGTCGTTATGCTGAAAAAACAGGCGTTAAGCTGTGCGCTGTCATCCCTTCTGCTCATTAAATAGCGGTCACGGCATCACACTGCCACCATCGCCAGCAAAACAGTGCCAGCGGCTTAGCTCAGGATCAACAAAACGGGCAGCAATCCGCTCAGGACAAAAACAAGGGTGATTAACGTGAGTGAATTCAGGAAGTAACAGGGAATTTGTGTTCAGTTGATGAGAAAAAGTATTTTGTGAATTTTTACTGTCAGCAGGACGCTAAGAGAAGATGGCGGAGGAGGAGAGATTCGAACTCTCGAACGGTTTCCCGTCGCCGGTTTTCAAGACCGGTGCCTTCAGCCACTCGGCCACCCCTCCGCAATGAGGCGCACTATAAACATGTGCCTGAGCCTTGTAAAGCCTGAAGTGGTTCGTTCGGCTGAAAAATCACCATTTCGTGTTTTTTTGCCGTTATTATCGCCATCCTGTACGCACAATCAGCAGCTTAACGCGTAAAGAAGGGTAAAACGGCTTTATTTCTCTCCCCTGACTCCTTTATTGTCATACTCATATCTGTGACCTGATTAAGAGGCGCTTTATGGATCGTATTGTTACCTCCACACGTGAAAGCTCACTACTGAGCACCCACAAAGTTCTGCGTAACACCTATTTCCTGCTGGGTCTGACGCTGGCGTTTTCCGCCGTCACCGCGACCGCCAGCACCGTTCTTGCCTTGCCTGCACCGGGATTAATCCTGATGCTGGTTGGCTTTTACGGCCTGATGTTCCTGACCTACAAACTGTCAAACAGTCCGGCAGGGATTCTGGCGGCCTTCGCCTTTACCGGCTTCCTCGGCTACTGCCTGGGGCCAATTCTTAACAGCTTCCTCAGTGCAGGCATGGGCGATGTCATCGGCCTGGCGCTGGGCGGTACGGCGCTGGTGTTCTTCTGCTGTTCAGCCTATGTGCTGACCACGCGTAAGGACATGTCATTCCTCGGCGGCATGATGATGGCTGGTTTTGTCGTGCTGCTGGTCGGCGTTGTGGCGAACCTGTTCCTGCAGTTACCGGCTCTGCATCTGGCGATCAGCGCGATGTTTATTCTGTTCTCTGCGGGCGCGATCCTGTGGGAAACCAGCAATATCATCCACGGCGGTGAAACCAACTATATCCGTGCCACTGTCAGCCTGTATGTCTCGCTGTACAACATCTTTGTCAGCCTGCTGAGCATTCTCGGCTTCGCACGCAACGACTAGTTTCCCTCTGTAGTGCATCCTGAAGCCCCGCTTGCGGGGCTTTATTTTTGCCTGCGCGAAAGTTTGGTAAACTGTGCAGCGTAAATCGTGGAGGTAAAAGCGTGTTATTTGAAGGCAGAGAAATTGAGCGCGATGCACAGGGCTATCTGAAACAGGTGAGCGACTGGAGTGAAGCGCTGGCGCAGCAGATTGCAGCGGAAGAAGGCATCGAGATGAACGATGCGCACTGGGAAGTGGTGCACTTTGTGCGTGAGTTTTACCTGGAGTTTAATACCTCCCCTGCGGTGCGCATGCTGGTAAAAGCCATGGCAAACAAGTTTGGCGAAGAAAAAGGCAACAGCCGTTATCTGTTCCGTCTGTTCCCTGACGGCCCGGCAAAGCAGGCAACCAAAATAGCCGGCCTGCCTAAACCGGTAAAATGTCTCTGAGTTAACCTGTGGTAAAGCTGTGCGGTAAGGATGCAGGGTGATGTGGTTCGGTCAATACTTTATCCACCCGCGCACTGCGTGGCCCGCCAGCTTTCAGCCAGTCCACCAGCTCATCAACCTGCTCCGCCGCGCCACAGGCCAGCACTTCCACACTGCCGTCAGCAAGATTGTGCGCATAGCCGGTTAAACCGAGTTTTTTCGCCTGCGCCTGCGTAAAGTAACGAAACCCAACTCCCTGCACCATGCCGTATATCCATGCTTTAATACATTTTTCACTTGCGGCATTCATGATGGCCTCCGGTTATTCGCTGCGGTTTATCTCTGCATTGTAGAACATCAAATAATAAGCTCGTAATATCATAGGGTTGTTTTCAGCAACAACCGCAGTGCATAAAATACGTGCTCTGCATCTCACTGCATCTTTCCACCACACGAAGCCTGATTGCCCTGCCCGACGGCGCCATTTGCATTTTTATCCGCAGCACCGGACAATATGCGCTAATTTTTCCTCAGAAACAGAGCACTATGACCGTTCGATTGATTCTCGCTAAGGGCCGTGAAAAGTCCCTGCTCCGCCGCCACCCATGGGTCTTTTCCGGCGCGGTAGCGCGTATGGAAGGTAAAGCCAGCAGTGGTGAAACCATTGATATTTGTGACAGCCACGGTAAATGGCTGGCGCGCGCCGCCTATTCACCACAGTCACAGATCCGCGCACGCGTGTGGAGCTGGCAGGCCGATGAATCCATCGATATCGATTTCTTTGTGCGCCGTTTGCAGGCCGCGCAAAAATTGCGTGACTGGCTGGCAGAGCGCGATGATCTCGACAGCTATCGCCTGATCGCCGGTGAATCCGATGGTCTGCCTGGTGTGACGATTGATCGCTTCGGTAACTTTCTGGTCCTGCAGCTGCTCTCCGCGGGCGCAGAGTACCAGCGTGCACCGCTGATTGCTGCGCTGGGCCAGTGTTACCCCGAGTGCGCCATCTACGATCGTTCCGATGTTGCGGTACGCAAAAAAGAGGGGCTGGAACTGACGCAGGGCGTGGTGCTGGGCGAGCTGCCGCCACCACTGTTGCCGATTACCGAGCATGGCATGAAACTGCTGGTGGATATTCAGACCGGCCATAAAACCGGTTACTACCTCGATCAGCGTGACAGCCGTCTGGCAACGCGTCGCTATGCGAAAGACCGCCGCGTGCTGAACTGCTTCTCATATACCGGCGGCTTCGCGGTTTCCGCACTGATGGGCGGTTGTAAAGAGGTGATCAGCGTTGACACGTCGCAGGCTGCGCTGGATGTGGCAAAGCAGAATGTGGAACTGAACCAGCTCGACCTGTCAAAAGCGCAATTCCTGCGTGATGATGTGTTCAAACTGCTGCGGACCTATCGCGACAGCGGCGAGAAATTTGATCTGATCGTCATGGACCCGCCAAAGTTTGTTGAAAACAAGAACCAGCTGGCGGGCGCCTGCCGGGGCTACAAGGATATCAATATGCTGGCGATGCAGCTGCTGAATCCGGGCGGCATGCTGCTGACCTTCTCCTGCTCCGGCTTAATGACGACTGATTTATTTCAGAAAATTATCGCCGATGCCGCACTGGATGCGCAGCGTGATGTACAATTTATAGAGCAGTTCCGTCAGGCAGCCGATCACCCGGTGATCGCCAGCTATCCCGAAGGTCTGTATCTGAAAGGATTTGCCTGCTGCGTGCTGTAACTTGAAAACAGTGTCCCTGCCCCCATCTTTGTGGCAGGGCAATGTTTCTCAGGAGGTTACCATGATTGCCAGTAAATTCGGTATTGGACAGCAGGTCCGCCATAAACAGCTGGGGTTTCTCGGCGTGGTGGTGGACGTCGATCCAGAATATTCCTTAGCCGAGCCAGATATCGAAGAGATAGGCGACAGTGAAGCGCTGCGTTCTGCCCCCTGGTATCATGTCGTGACAGAGGACGATGATGGTCGCCCAATGCATACCTATCTGGCCGAGTCACAGCTTTCCTGGGAAGCACAGGCAGAACACCCGGAACACCCCTCACTTGATGAACTGGCAGCGTCGATTCGCAAGCAGTTGCTGGCACCACGCCTGCGCCACTAATCGCCGCGCCAGATCGACGGTTATCCGGCTTTCGCCAGGCCCAGACGCGGAATTTCAATTTTTGGACAGCGATCCATCACGACTGTCAGCCCGGCTTCACCCGCCAGCACGGCTGCCTGTTCATTAATCACGCCGATTTGCAGCCACAGCGTCTTCGCACCGATGGCAATCGCCTGTTGTGCCACTTCCCACGCGGCTTCCGCATTGCGGAACACATCGACCATATCAATGGCATGCGGGATGTCGTCCAGCGTGGCGTAAACCTGCTGCCCCAGCAGCTGCTGACCTGCCAGCTTCGGACTGACCGGCGTCACCTGATACCCCTGCGCCAGCAGATAAGCCATCACACCATAACTGGGACGCGCAGGATTATCGCTGGCGCCAACCAGCGCGATGGTTTTAGTGGTCTTCAGCACGTCCGCAATTGTTTGATCGTTCATATCTCACTCCTGTTGCGATGATTGCAAACATTTTAGGTGATCTGTGGTCGAATGAAGAGGAATAAAGCGGAAGCGGTTTTTTTTCCGGCGCAATAGCACGAATAAATATGTTTAAATGTTAATATGCTGCCATAATGTAAGAAATTGCTACATTCGTTGCGTTACAGGTTCCATACCCTCTGGAGTGAAGATGAAACTGCGTCTGGTGCTGTCAGGTATCATAGCCCTGCTGATTGCTGCCTCCTGTCAGGCGACTACGCTCAAGCTGGCGCCAGAGATTGAGCTGCTGGTGCTGGACGGACGAAAAATTTCAGGTTCACTGCTGAAAGGCGCAGAAGGTCTTGAACTGGAGCGCGGCGAACATCAGTTTCTGTTTCGCATCGAGAAAACCGTTGGCAGCAGTAACCGCCAGTATGTGTCCGCCCCAATGATCGCAACGTTCAACGCACAAACACAGGCCGTGACTATCCGTCTGCCCGCATTACAAAATCACAGTGACGTGAAGAAGTTTGAGCGCACACCTGATTTTCAGCTGATTGATGAACAGGGCAACGAAATTGCCAGCAGGCGCGATCGGCTGCTGAACGGGCATGAAAGCGATCTCGAACAGGCGATGATCACCTATAACCGCACTGGCAAAGTCGCCTCGGTTCCCCGTTTTGCTCAGCCACACGCCGCCGCCAGCGTCTCCGCACCGGTTGGCGATTTGGCGCTGAACCAGACGTCCGCTGAACGTCTGCTGAATCTGTGGTTCCATCAGGTGGATTCCGCTACCCGTCAGCGTCTGCTTTTGTGGATGAAGGCACTGCGCGCAAGTTGATGTTTCCGCGCAAGCAGCGGTAAACTCAGGGCATTTACTCAATGACCTCCCCTACGCCAACAGGATGCCTGAATGGAGCAAACACGTCGTACTATCCATAAATCCAAACATATTGCGTTAGTCGCCCACGATCACTGTAAATCTTCTCTGCTGCAATGGGTCTCTACGCACCAGTCTCTGTTGCAGGCTCATACACTGTATGCCACTGGCACCACGGGTAATCTGATTCAGCGTGAAACCGGCTTAGCGGTAAACGCGATGCTGAGCGGCCCGATGGGCGGCGATCAGCAGGTAGGCGCGCTGATTGCGGAAGGAAAAATTGATCTGCTGATTTTCTTCTGGGACCCGCTGAACGCTGTACCGCACGATCCCGATGTTAAAGCGCTGCTGCGCCTTGCCACGGTGTGGAATATCCCGGTCGCGACCAACCGCTCCACCGCCGATTTCCTGATCTGCTCACCGCTGTTTGCTGAGCAGGTGGAAATCGATATCCCCGATTATCAGCGCTACCTGAAAGAACGTCTGCAATAAATGCTGCCGGCCAGCCATACGCTGGCCGCAACAACGTTTAAGGTTTGCGTAACAGCGGAACACCCAGCCGCTTAAACTGTTCAACAAATACTGACGGCTGCTCAGCAGAGAACAACAACCACACCTGCTGTTTTGCCCGGGTGATCGCCACATAAGCCAGACGGCGCTCTTCCGCATCCGGGAAATCCTCCGGTTGCGGCAACAATCCCTGTTCCATCACAGACTCGCGCGCGGCGGCCGGAAAACCATCTTTGCCGTCCTGCAACCCCAGAATAATCACATAATCCGCCTGCTGTCCTTTACTGGCATGAATGGTCATAAAGTCAATGTGCAGTTTCGGCCAGCGGGTATGCGCTTTCTCCAGCAACTCCGGACGCAAATGATGATAGCGCGCCAGCAGCAGCACCCGCTCCTCCGGCCCGGCATAGCCGCTGATTTTATTCAGCAGCGCTTCCAGTTGTGCCTCCGGCAGTAACGAGATCGATTTTTTATTGCCTTTGCTCAGGCTGTTTAGCGGTTTCGCCAGCTGATGAGGGTTTTGCTGGACAAACTGGTTAGCAATCTCGCCAATGCGATCGTTAAAGCGGTAAGTCGTGTCGAGCACACAGCGGTCGCCCTCACCAAAATGGTGGTGGAATGCAGTTGTCAGGGTCATCTCTGCGCCGCTGAAGCGATAGATCGCCTGCCAGTCATCGCCAACGGCAAAGAGTGTGGTTTGTTTATTCTGCCTGCGCAGGGCTGCCAGCAGCGCAGCCCGTTGCGGTGAAATATCCTGAAATTCATCCACCAGGATATGCTTCCACGGGCTGATAAAACGCCCTTTCTCCAGAATATTTACCGCCTGATGAATCAGGCCGGAAAAATCGACCGCCCCTTCCTCTTTCAGCGCGCTCTTCCAGGCTTTCAGCAGTGGTGCCATCAGTTTGACGCGTTTACTGAACAGATCGCGCACCTCTTCCGGCGCCGACTCGATCATCGCCGCCTGCGCGCCGCCATGCATGCGCATTAATCCCAGCCAGCGTTCAAGCCGGCTGGAGAGACGCTGCGCCAGACGGTCATTCTGCCAGTAGTCGCCCTCTGCCAGCTCCCACTCCAGCTCATCGCGCAGCCATTGCCGCCAGCCATTCGCCTGCGCTTTTTTCTCACTGCACTGCTGCCGCCAGGTGGCGATCAGCAGCTCACGACGATGACTGCTGTCGGTTTCCAGTTTACTGATCGCCGGGGCTTTATTGCTGCCCTGCTGAATGATGTGCAGCGCCAGTGAGTGGAACGTCCGCGCCTCAATGCCGTCAGCATTGCCCTGCAGGCGACTCTCAATCCGCTCATTCATCTCTTGCGCCGCCTGACGACCAAAAGCCAGCAGCAGAATCTGTTGTGGTGTCGCCAGCTTACGCATCAGCAACCAGCCCGCCCGTGCCACCAATACCGACGTTTTGCCGCTGCCCGCCCCCGCCAGCACCAGCAATGCATCTTCACCATTGACCACTGAACGCGCCTGCGAAGGATTGAGCGGCGAAGTCTCCACCGTGTTGAAGAAACTGGCATACTGCACCAGCATACGCTCAGTCCACTGCGCATTGCGCGTGGCCAGCTGTTTCTCACCGTCGCGCAGCCACTGCTGGCAGAACCGATACAGTTCGCGGCAGTTATCAAACTCTTCCAGCCGCTCAACAGGTAATGGCAATGCAGCAAAGGTTTTGCTGATCGTGCCAGCCAGATCGCTCAGTTCGCTGCGCTTCAGCCAGCGATCCTGCTGTTCGAAACGCTGCACATTATCGACCGCCTGTTGCAGCGCACCGGCGCTGACGTCGCTCATTTCTGCGCTCCAGCCCTGCCAGGCTTTCTGCAGATAATGATAAAAACGCTGTGTCTCCTGCCACTCAGTGCCGTGCAGCCGCACCACTTTATTCTCCGGCAGGGTAAACTCCAGTTCCCCCCATACCAGACCGCGTTTGCAGGCTATAGCAAGCAGTTGATTGAACGGGATAAGATACTCATGTTTTTCACCGCTGACTTCGACGCCGGCCGTCAGTAACCGCACCCGATTGTAAGGATGTTGTGCCAGGTGTTTGCCCAGCGACGTTGATTTAAGTTCCATGCAGATTGCCCATGTCGCGGTGTTATTGTCCATTCATCAGTTTAACGGGCGGGAGTTTACCGCTCCACTGTTAAAACAGTGGTAATATACGGTTATCTCAGTGAATTGTCTGATTGCTGTTACAGCGTACTGATCAAGGAAGCCCTTTTATGCGTACTGTGCTCAACATTCTCAATTTTATTCTTGGCGGTTTCTTTACCACCCTGTCCTGGCTGCTGGTGACGCTGGTCAGCATTGTGCTGATTTTTACGCTGCCGCTGACCCGCTCCTGCTGGGAAATCACTAAGCTCTCGCTGCTGCCTTACGGTAACGAAGCCGTGCATGTGGATGTTCTCTATCCTGACAATAAAAGCACCCTGATGAATTCGGGTGGAACCGTGCTGAATATGTTGTGGTTTGTCTTTTTTGGCTGGTGGCTGTGCCTTGCACATATCGCTGCCGGTATCGCCCAGTGTATTACCATTATTGGCATTCCGGTGGGTATCGCCAATTTCAAAATTGCCGCCATCGCACTGTGGCCTGTGGGCCGCCGGGTGGTTTCGGTGGAAGAGGCGCAGGCCGCTCGCGAAGCGAATGCTCGCCGTCGTTTTAACTGATGTCTGGTCCTCTCAGTATGTTTGCCATTAAGCCCGGCCTGCGCCGCTACGCCTTTAACAGCGCCTGGTTGTATAACCTGCGCATTTTGCTGGCGCTCACAGGCGCAGCAGCATTTCCCTGGTGGCTGGATCAGGTTATCTGGACCATTCCGTTGACGCTGGGCGTGGTGGCAGCCGCACTGGCTGACCTTGACGACCGCCTGAGCGGTCGTCTGCGTAACCTTCTGATTACGCTGGTCTGTTTCTGTATTGCCTCCGTCTCTATCGAGTTATTATTTCCCTTTCCGTGGCTGTTTATCTGCGGGCTGGCGTTGTCGACCTGTGGTTTTATCCTGCTGGGCGCACTCGGCCAGCGCTATGCCACCATTGCTTTCGGTGCGCTGTTAATCGCCATTTACACCATGCTGGGTATTGGCCTGTTTCCCCAGTGGTATCTGCAGCCAGCACTGCTGCTGGTAGGAGCGTTATGGTACAACCTGCTGACCCTGAGCGGTCATCTGCTGTTTCCAGTCCGGCCACTGCAGGAAAATCTGGCACGCAGTTTTGAACAGCTGGCGAATTACCTTGAAGCCAAAGCCAGCCTGTTTGACCCGGATATCGAAGCCAGCGATCACGACAACCTGATCGAAGTGGCAATGGCAAACAGCCAGTTAGTGGCCGTACTGAATCAGACCAAAAACTCCATTCAGTCACGCCTGCGCGGTGACCGTGGTCAGCGCAGCACCCGCCGCACCCTGCACTACTACTTTGTCGCGCAGGATATCCATGAACGTGCCAGTTCATCGCACGTCCAGTATCACCAGTTGCGTGGTGATTATCGCTACAGCGAAATTCTGTTCCGTTTTCAACGCCTGCTGCATATGCAGGCAAAAGCCTGCCATCAGCTGGCCAGCTGCATACTGTTCCGCGAGCCATACCAGCATGACAGCCGCTTTGAACGCGCGTTTCACCATTTGCAGGAAGCCCTGGCGCGTCTACAGGCAGAGCAGCCGCAGGAAAGCAAAATCAACGCGATGCACTATCTGCTGAGCAATTTAAAAGCTATTGATGCTCAGCTGGCTACGATTGAATCCGAGCAGGCGCTGGAACAGGGCCAGGCCGGGGAAGATAACAGCCTCGCCAGCGAGGGGCTGACGGGCTGGAGCGATATTCGCCTGCGTATCAGCCGCCATCTGACCCCGGAATCGGCGCTGTTTCGTCACGCGGTGCGCATGTCACTGGTGCTGTGCGTCGGTTATGCTTTTATTCAGTTGACCGGGCTGCAGCATGGCTACTGGATACTGCTGACCAGCCTGTTTGTGTGTCAGCCGAACTATAATGCCACCCGCCGCCGTCTGGCACTGCGTATCCTGGGAACCCTGGCCGGAATTGCCGTCGGCTTGCCCGTGCTATGGCTGGTACCTTCTGCCGACGGGCAGCTGATATTGATCGTGCTGAGCGGCGTGCTGTTTTTCGCCTTCCGCAATATTCGTTATGCGCATGCCACACTGTTTATCACCCTGCTGGTACTTCTCTGCTTTAATCTGCTGGGAGAAGGGTTTGAAGTTGCCGTTCCGCGTATTATCGACACGTTGCTGGGTTGCGGCATCGCCTGGCTGGCGGTGAGTTTTATCTGGCCGGACTGGAAGTTCCGTCGTTTGCCTGCCGTCACCGAACGCACCCTGAATGCCAACTGCCGCTATCTCGATGCCATTCTGGTGCAATACCTTCAGGGCAAAGACAATCGTCTGGACTACCGTATCGCCCGGCGTGACGCGCATAACAGCGATGCGGAGCTGGCGTCAGTCGTCTCCAATATGGCAACCGAGGCACGCCGCAACCCGGCGTTACTGGAATCCGCGTTCCGCTTGCTGTGCCTGAATCACTCTTTTCTCAGCTATATCTCCGCACTGGGCGCGCATCGCGAGAAACTCACCAACCCGGCGATGCTTAGCCTGCTGGATGACGCAGTATGTTATGCCGATGGCGTACTGCAGGTGGAAAGTGTCAGTGAACAGCGTGCCGGAAAGCTGCTGGATGATCTTGCTACACGAATCACGCAATTCACTCCGGCGGCAGAAACAAAAGAGCCACTGGTATTACAGCAGGTGGGATTGCTGGTGGCCCTTTTACCTGAGATTGCCGCATTAAAGAAACAGTTAACACAGGTGCCTGCGGTGCAATAGCGCTACTCGCTGCGTGTTTTATTGTTGCGATTAAACCAGTTACGCAACTCTTCCTGTACGGCGCCAGGCAGCGCCGCCAGATGAGTACCGGTAATCGCGCCTTCCAGCGCAAACAGTGTGGCGATGCCGAGATGCTTGTGTGCGGCTTTCAGTTTCAGCCAGCAGCGCCGGGAGCCCTCCGCGCACAGAGACTGTACGCTGCAAATCCCCACCTGGCGCAGCATCATCTCCAGTCGCAGCCCGACATTCGGCAGATCCTTGAGGCGCGGATTCGCGATCTTTTCCTGATACTGGTGTCGCGCATGGCTGAGCGCACAACGTGACAATGCCAGCAACGTATCTGGCTGTGCCCAGAGCGCATCATCGACGCGAAAATAGTTGAGGGAAACCGGCATACCACGCTTGTGCAATACCAGCCGTGGCACCTCCGCTTCAACAATATATGACTGCATCTGTTCGCAGGCGCGCAAATAGAGCTCGCCCTCCGCCACCACCGCAAACACAATGTTTTCCACCGCGAGACTATAGCCACCGAACTGGGTACGCGTATCAATTTTCCCCAACGGCGCGAGATAATGTTTCGACTGTGCAATCCTTTGTTTAGTGTTATGCATGCAAACCTCCTTCAGCATGACCATTAGAGGATAAAAAAACCCACCTTTACATGACATTAGAAAATATTCAAATCAGGTAACAGGTTCAATCAATAAATGTCTTTGCAGTGATTTTTCATTTTAATCTGCGAGATGTTTTCAAAAATTGAGGTTGATCTTTGCCCACAACACCGTTACTGTATATTCATACAGTAACATTGCGAGCGAACAAACATGCGTACTCATTTACTGAAAACTCAATCTGCTAATGCTGTGATTCATACCGCACCGCGCACCAGTGCCGCATCTGCTTCTTCTGGCGGCTGGATTAGTGAACTGACCTACAGTGAAGACCAACCGGGCATGACACAAATGCTGCTTCTCCCCCTGCTGCAGCAACTGGGTACGCAGTCTCGCTGGCAACTGTGGTTAACTCCGCCGCATAAACTCAGCCGCCGCTGGTTACAGCAGTCCGGCCTGCCACTGAATAAAGTGATGCAGATCCCACAGACGGCGGAAATCTGTACCGTTGATGCCATGATTAAAGCCCTGCAGACCGGCAATTACAGTGTGGTATTAGGCTGGTTACCGGATGAGATCGATGATGAGGATCGCCGTCGTCTGAATGAAGCGGCCTCAATGGGCCAGGCGCTGGGTTTGATTATGCGACCGCAATACCGGATTGCATCATCCGCGAGACCGGCAAGTGCGTTAAAAATTCACTCGACTTTGTATCATTAAGTAAAAATGAGATTTTTCTCAGCGTGATTATCGTCTCATCTTCCGATAAACCACTGATTCTGCTCTGACGCGGCTGAACAATGAGTTAGCCGCATCGCCAACGGGATTTTATCGCACAGAATCCCCCTTCAAATGTGTAAAATTATGTACGAAACCCTGATTTTTTACCGACCTGCATCACATCCTACTTGTAAGTTTGCTGTTACGCTGTAGACTTTATCTCGCCAGGGTGCTCAATAACCTCCGTTTTATCGGAAGAGTAATAATCGAGCTTTATAACCCGGCGAAGGATTTAACCAAGGGCTTAATTTAAAGCTCATTGCCTATTTGGATGATAACGAGGCGCAAAAATGAAAAAGACAGCTATCGCAATTGCAGTGGCACTGGCTGGCTTCGCTACCGTAGCGCAGGCCGCTCCGAAAGATGACACCTGGTACACCGGTGCTAAACTGGGCTGGTCTCAGTACCATGACGTTGGTTTCGACGGCAACGGCTATGTAAACAACAACGGCCCAACCCACGAAAATCAACTGGGCGCGGGTGCATTCGCAGGTTACCAGGCTAACCCATACCTGGGCTTCGAACTGGGTTATGACTGGTTGGGTCGTATGCCTTATAAAGGCAGCGAAATCAACGGCGCATTCAAAGGTCAGGGCGTTCAGCTGGCAGCTAAATTAAGCTACCCAATCGCTGACGATCTGGACCTGTACACCCGTCTGGGTGGTATGGTATGGCGTGTTGACTCTAAACAAGACAACAACGGCGTTCGCACCAGCGACCACGACACCGGCGTTTCTCCGCTGGCTGCAGTTGGTGTTGAATACGCACTGACCCGTGACCTGGCTGCCCGCCTGGACTACCAGTGGGTTAACAACATCGGTGACCGTGCTACCGTTGGTGCACGTCCAGACAACTCCATGCTGAGCCTGGGCCTGTCCTACCGTTTCGGTCAGGAAGCAGAAGCTGCGCCAGCTCCGGCACCAGCTCCAGCTCCAGCTCCAGTTGTTGAAACCAAGCGTTTCACTCTGAAGTCTGACGTGCTGTTCAACTTCAACAAAGCAACCCTGAAACCAGAAGGTCAGCAGGCTCTGGATCAGCTGTACAGCCAGCTGAGCTCTCTGGACCCGAAAGACGGTTCTGTGGTTGTTCTGGGTTACACCGACCGTATCGGTTCCGAGCAGTACAACCAGAAACTGTCTGAGCAGCGCGCTCAGTCTGTGGTTGACTACCTGGTATCTAAAGGTATCCCAGCTTCTAAAATCTCCGCTCGTGGCCAGGGTAAATCTAACCCAGTTACCGGCAGCACCTGTGACAGCGTGAAAGGCCGTAACGCCCTGATCGAATGTCTGGGTCCAGACCGTCGCGTAGAGATCGAAGTGAAAGGCATCAAAGACGTTGTAACTCAGCCTCAGGCTTAAGTTATCACGTAACAAAAACCCCGCCACGGCGGGGTTTTTTATTGGTGTTGTGTACCTGCGAAGGAAAGGGATATCAGTTTTCAGGCTTACCCAGCATATCCTGCAACCCCTGCTTCAGCGACGACATCTGGCTGGCGTACTGTTCTTTACGCTCGGCATCTTCAATCAGCTGCACAATGGTTTCTGACAGCGTACAGTGACGACGTTGCGCCAGACCTGCCAGCCTCTGCCACACCAGATATTCCAGATCGATAGACTTCTTACGGGTATGCTGATGTTCAGCATTAAAATGCCGCTTACGACGCGCACGAATGGTTTGCTTCATGCGGTTTTCCAGTGCTGGATTCATATGCAGCTTAATCCACTGCAATACCTCCACCGGACGATTTTCCAGAGCCAGTAACGCGTCTACCGCTTCCTGCGCTGCGCTGGTCTCGATATGGCGCGTGATCAACTCCCCTTCCCGGTGTTTTTTCACCAGGTAGGTCCATTTCCATCCACTTTCAAGGTTTTCGAGTTGCTGATATTTCATCGGGATCTCATCGTGACCACGTAACAAGCTAAGAATAACAGCTTTTTTCTGGCTTGCGGCAGAGAAAAAGAGATGATTAAACAGGATCAGATTTCCGGCAGGGCAAAATGCATCTCTACGGTGCTTAACCGGCTGAAATCTTGTATAATCGCGCTTTTCCTTAATTCAGATAAATTCGGATAACTTTGACCAGCAACCGACTTGAATGGCGCGCCCTGCAGCCCGATACTGACAGCTTCCAGCCTCTTTTTTCCCGGTCATTTGATGACGACGATGCAGATTGTCTGGCTGCGGTGCAGCCCCGTCTAATCAATGCGTTAGGCTTACTGCAACTTTCATCGGCAGCCTTCCCGTTGATGCTGGTAAAAACAGCCGAGAGCCACGATTACCTCACCTTACTGGCCGATGCCCTGCGCAGTACCAGCGAGGAAGAGGATGATACCGTTTACGGCGGTCAGTATACGATTGACGAGCGTCACGTGAGCTGGCAACCAGCCAGTGTGGCGGATGAACGTTTTGCCAGCCACGGTGAAACGCATTTTGCTGACTGGATTGAAGCGGAACAGCTGTTTGGCTGCGTGCGTGTTTATCAGGATAACATTCAGCTCGAACCCGGCCTGCTACATCGCGTTAATGGCGGCACGCTGGTGCTGTCACTGCGCAGCGTCCTGGCGCAGCCGCTGTTATGGCTGCGTCTGAAACAGATTATCAGTCGCCAGCGTTTCGACTGGCTGTCACCAGATGAAACCCGCCCTTTGCCCGTTTCCATTCCTTCCATGCCAATGCAGTTCCGCCTGGTGCTGAGCGGCGAGCGTGATGCGCTGGCAGATTTTCAGGAAATGGAACCGGAGCTGGCATCACTCTGCATCTACAGTGAGTTTGAAGAAAATCTGCAGATCGCAGATGAAGAAGAGCTGACTCTGTGGTGCCAGTGGACACAACATCTCGCCCGCACCGCGGGGCTTCCGCCGCTTAATGCCGATTTCTGGCCAGTGCTGTTCCGTGAAGCCACCCGCTATACCGGCGATCAATACACGCTGCCACTGTGTCCGGACTGGCTGAACCGCCAGCTGCGTGAAGCAGCACTGTACAGCGAGGACGAGCAGATTACCGCAGCCAGTCTCAGCGCAGCCCTGGATGCACGCGTGTGGCGGGAGAGTTATCTGTCAGAACGTGTGCGTGATGAGATCCTGCTGGATCAGATTCTGATCGAGACCGAAGGCGAAGTGACTGGCCAGATCAATGGCCTGTCCGTGATTGAATTCCCCGGCCACCCGCGCGCTTTCGGTGAACCTTCACGTATTAGCTGTGTTGTGCATGCTGGCGACGGCGAATTTACTGACGTCGAGCGCAAAGCCGAGCTGGGCGGTAACATCCATGCCAAAGGCATGATGATTATGCAGGCCTATCTGATCAGTGAACTGGAACTGGAGCAGCAGCTGCCCTTCTCTGCCTCGCTGGTATTTGAGCAGTCATACAATGAAGTGGATGGCGACAGCGCTTCCCTTGCGGAGTTGTGTGCTCTGATCAGTGCGCTGGCGAACCAGCCGATTAGCCAGCATATTGCGGTAACGGGTTCTGTCGACCAGTTTGGTAATGTCCAGCCAGTCGGCGGGCTGAACGAAAAAATTGAAGGATTCTTTGAGATTTGCCGCCAGCGCGAGCTGAGCGGGAAACAAGGGGTGATCATTCCCGCCAGCAATGTCCGCCATCTTAGTCTGCATCAGAACGTGGTGGATGCCGTGCGCGATGGTCAGTTCCATATCTGGGCGGTCAACAGTGCGGACGAAGCACTGCCATTGTTGACCGGAGTAGAGTGGGATAAAGAAAATGCACCCTGTCTGCTACGATCTATTCAGGAGCGCATTGCCCAAATTCAACAGCAGGACGCACGCCAGCGTCCCTGGCCGCTGCGTTGGGTTAACTGGTTTAACCACAGCTGATCGGAGTTGTTCAGCTTACACCTGTTAGCTAACCTTCGTGATTCACTAAAATAAGGCTTATTGAGAACATGGTAGATAAACGCGAATCCTATACAAAAGAAGACCTGATTGCTTCTGGTCGCGGCGAACTGTTTGGCGCCGAGGGCCCTCCGTTGCCAGCCGGTAATATGCTGATGATGGACCGCGTGGTGAAGATGACTGAAACCGGCGGTAACTTTGATAAAGGTTACGTGGAAGCAGAACTGGATATCAATCCGGACCTGTGGTTCTTCGCCTGCCACTTTATCGGCGACCCGGTCATGCCAGGCTGCCTGGGCCTGGATGCCATGTGGCAGCTTGTTGGTTTCTACCTCGGCTGGCTGGGCGCAGAAGGCAAAGGCCGTGCGCTGGGCGTGGGTGAAGTGAAATTCACCGGCCAGGTCCTGCCAACGGCGAAAAAAGTGACTTACCGTATCCACTTCAAGCGCGTTATCAACCGTAAACTGGTAATGGGCGTGGCAGATGGTGAAGTGCTGGTCGATGGCAATGTGATTTACACCGCCACCGATCTGAAAGTGGGTCTGTTTAAAGACACCTCTGCTTTCTGATGCACTGATACAAAAACCTCCGCGCTAAGCGGAGGTTAATTTCCCTGACTGAACAGTCAGTTACGCTGCGGTAACTGCCCTGTCCTCCATGGCTTGTCGCCAACCTCCCAGCCACTGTGAGCGCGCATCGATCGTCTGATAAGGACACATCTCTTTTGAGCGCCCGCTGATTCCTGCCTGATAACCCCGTGAGTGCGCGCGTTCCATACGGTCACGTTTCTGTCTCTTCATCATGCCTCGTTTCCCTCATTTTTAGTCTGCTGGAATGTGGTTTCAAAGAAAACAGTGGTCACATAATGTGCAGCCACATCTAAGTTCTACCTGCTAAAAATAGAAAGATCAATGCGCAAAATTCACGCCAATGTCATAAATGAAGTGTAAGATTATTCTTTCTGCTGGCGCTTTTTTCTGCTTATTTTTCGCCCATCCTGCTGATTCTGCAAATAAAAAGTCCCTGACCCTCTGAGAAACACTGGCTCAGACAATCAAGGACTTACACCGGCCATACCGGCTTTGTATAGTAATGAAAAAATATTGCTACTCTAAGCGTGATAACGCATTTGCAATCTGCTGCGCTTCCTGCTGCCAGCCCTGTGCCAGCGTGCGCACCAGTGCATCATAACCATCTTCCTGTTGCGGCAGAGTAATCAGAAACGGACGTTTAATCAGGCGCTGATGGTGTTGCAGTATCCATTCCCCACTGACAATCACCTGGCCATCATAGCGTCCATGGAAGCCACTGACGGTAACATTAAGCGTGTCATAGTCCGGGCCTAAGGCAGATGACGACACAATCCAGCCCGGCAACGCCGCGCTCAGATTGCTGACCAGACGCTGTTGCAGCTGCTGATCCAGTGGGCTGGCCCACTGGTTATTGGCGGCAATCACATATTTCACATCGCTGGTCTGATAAACCACGCCATTGCCCGCCAGATAGTCCGGCACCGCGACATGTTCCACCCACAATACCGGCTGGCGGCGTTCCGCACCGCGCGTCGCTGCCAGCGAACCCGCATCAGCAGGCTGGCTGGCTTTCAGGCTGCCACTTCCCGCTGGCAGCTGATAATAGGTTGTTTCCGGTGTACTGCTGCAGGCGCTTAACACCAGTGCGGCGGACACGGCAATCCATTTCATCATTATCTGGCCCTCTTCGGCTGTGGGTCCTCACCGGGTTTGGCTTCAAACACCAGCGCATTACTCTTGTTATTCAGGGTTTTCAGCACGGGCTGCAGTTCGCGCAGCACCTGGTCCAGCCGCTGCATATCCGCCACCATCTTGTTGTAAGCCGGTGAACCTGGCTGGAAGCCCTTCATACTGCGATTCAGCTCGCGCAGCGTCTGCTGCATATCCTGCGGCAGATCCTTCATCGACTGGCTGGAGGTAATCTGGTTCAGGCTGTCGAGGGTTTTCTGCAGTTCACGCAGCGTGCGCTGGCTTTCCGCCAGAGTATTGGTCGCCTGGTTGATCATCGGATCAAGTGGCAGTGAATTGATCTTATCCAGCGTCGCCATCAGTTTCTGCTGGATCTGATTCAGGCCACCACTGGTGGTCGGAATCACCTCATAGCCGGCAATTTTATTCGGCCCGTTGTAGGCTTTAACGCTATCGTAGAAATCGAGATCGATATACAGCGAGCCGGTCAGCAGGTTGGCGGATTTCAGCGATGCACGCAGACCACGTTTTTTGCCATCCTGCAGATGCTGTTCAAGATTGAACTCGCCGCCCACCTGGGCAAGGAAACGCTCTGGCTCAATACGGATCAGCACCGGAATACGGTAATCGGTATTCAGCTCCTGATTCGCCGCACCCGGGAACTGGAATGGCGCCTGCGCCACCGTACCGAGGCGGATACCACGGAACTCGACCGGTGCCCCCGCCTGCAGGCCACGAATCGAGTCGCTGAAGAACATCACATAATCGACGTGCTCGGTGTACAGCGAATCCTGGATACTACGCTGATCGTCAAACAGCTGATATTCATCACTGTTTTTCGCCACCAGCCCCAGTTCACGGCCATCAGGAATATCGAAACTCACACCACCGCTAAACAGCGTGGTCAGCGAGCCCATCTCCACACGCATGCCGGATGCGGACATATCCACCGCAATACCGCTGTCTTTCCAGAAACGCACATTGGTGGTCACCAGACGATCGTAAGGCGCGCCAATAAACAGCTGGTAGCGCATCGCGCGCTTATCCGCATCAAAGTTGCTGGTCTCGACCGACCCCACACGATAGCCGCGGAACAGCACCGGATCGCCGGCATTTAACTGACCGGCCTTGTTACTGCTCAGAATGACACGAATACCTTTCGCATCCGGCGGTGCCAGCGGTGGCGCATCGAGCAACTGATAACTTTCCGGTTTATCACCTTTACTGCCCGGCTGCAGCTCAATATACGCGCCGGACAGCAGTGTACCGAGGCCGGTCACCCCTTCACGGCCAATCTGCGGTTTCACCACCCAGAAAGCGCTGTCGCCATGCAGCAGTTTTTCCATTCCGGTATTCAGCCGCGCTTTAATTTCCACATGATGCAAATCATCGCTCAGCACCGCACTTTCCACCACGCCAACGTCCACACTGCGGCTTTTGATCGCGGTTTTTCCCCCTTCAATCCCCTCCGCATTAGTGGTGATAAGGGTGACTTCCGGCCCCTGATGGCTGAAATGGTAAAACAGAATCCATGCCCCAATCAGAATGGTGACAATGGGAACAATCCAGACAGGCGACCAGCGTTTAATCTGCTCGACTCTGGCGACGCCGTGATTATTTTCCGTCAACGCTCGGCTCCTTCAGATTTGTTTCGCGAACTCGATCCCAGGTCAGGCGCGGGTCAAACGTCATGGCAGCGAACATTGTCAGGATCACCACCAGCGCAAACAGCAGCGCACCCACCGCCGGGTAAATGCTCATTAAACGCCCCATACGCACCAGCGCACTGAGCACAGCAATAACAAAGACGTCGATCATCGACCAGCGACCGACAAACTCCACCACCTCATAAATCAGATGCATCTTCTCGCCATCCCGGCGGCCATAACCCTGAGCATCCAGACACAGCCAGCCAATCGCCAGCATCTTCAGCGACGGCACCATAATACTGGCAATAAAAATCACCAGCGCCACCGGATACGAGCCATCGCTCCATAACAGAATGACCCCGGCCATAATGGTCGAGCTAATCTGGTTACCGAGCGCTTCCGTCACCATAATCGGCAACAGATTGGCCGGGATATACAGCAGCACCGAGGTCAGCAGCAGTGCCAGTGTCCATTGCAGGCTGTGTTTGCGGCGCGCATGCCCGGCAACGCCGCAGCGTGAACAGACACGCTGATCGACCGGCAGAATTGCGGTACAGCAGCGGCAGGAGCGCACCCCCTGCTGCAATCCACTGACGCCCGCCAGCGGCTTCACCGGCAACAGCGGCAGCGGGTCAACGCGCTGCCATAACCAGCGACGATCCACACACTGGAACGCTCGCAGTTGCAACACGCAAAACAGG
Organism: Erwinia sp. V71; assembly: GCF_965644245.1. Lineage (NCBI taxonomy): Bacteria > Pseudomonadati > Pseudomonadota > Gammaproteobacteria > Enterobacterales > Erwiniaceae > Erwinia > Erwinia sp. V71. The sequence goes on along the minus strand of NZ_CBFFRK010000005.1, from coordinate 49,251 downwards.
CACCAGGGAATAAAGCTGGTGCCAATGCCGATCTCGCCGTAGGCCATCAGTTTGACGAAGCTCACCAGCACACCGGCGAGGAAAATCTCCGCCATACCCCAGCTCTTCAGCTGAAACAGAATGCGCGCCATCCAGCGGCGTACCGGTTCAGGTAACGGTGCCTGATTCACCAGCAGCAGGATCGCCAGCATGCAAAACGCCGGCACGCCCTGCACAAACAGCAGGAACAGCGTCGCTAGGCTGGTGTAATCTTCCGCCACCATCACCTGCGGGATTTGCATCAGGGTAATCTGGCTGCTCAGACCGGAAACCTGCATATTGACGAACGGAAACAGGTTGGCGAACAGCAACATGACGAGTGCTGAGAAAGCATAACCGGAGGGCCGCCTGCGCGGCTCCTGCCAGTTCATCACTAAGGTGGTATGACAGCGCGGGCAGCTTGCCTTGCTGCCCGGCCGGATTTCCGGCAGCTGTGTCATCAGGTCACATTGGGGACACAGCATCCACTGATGCGAGTGGTCCGACGAACACATAGCCGTTTCTCCCGTGGTATTAAGCGCCGTTCCTGAGGGATTCCAGATATTCCCAGCGCTCAAATGCGATTTCCAGTTCCTGCTCACTGTTCGCCAGCGCATCCAGCACTGGCTGCGTGACGTCACGCGGCTGGTTAAAGAAATTAGCATCACTCATCTGCGCCTGCAGATCGCCAATTTTCGTTTCCAGCTCTTCCAGTTTTTGTGGCAACTGTTCCAGTTCCCGTTGCAGGTTATAGCTTAGTTTGCTGGCAGCGCGTTTGACATTTTCTGGCTTCGCCGTTTCCTGTTTTACCGGCGCAGCAGGTTTCGCCGCCCGCGTTTGCTTATACGCAGCGCGCTGCAGCTGGGCATCGTGGTAACCACCGACAAAGCTGCCGATTTCGCCCGTACCTTCAAAGATCCAGCATTCTGTCACCGTATTGTCGACAAACTGACGATCGTGGCTGACCAGCAATACCGTGCCCTGGTAACCGTCGATCAGCTCTTCCAGCAACTCCAGCGTTTCCACATCGAGATCGTTGGTCGGTTCATCGAGGATCATCAGGTTGCTGGGTTTCAGGAACAACCGCGCCAGTAACAGACGGTTACGCTCACCACCAGACAGCGCGCGCACCGGTGTCATCGCACGTTTCGGATGGAACAGGAAGTCCTGCAGATAACCCAGCACATGGCGGGGTTTACCATTCACCAGCACTTCCTGTTTACCTTCGGCGAGGTTATCCATCACGGTGCGATCCGGGTCCAGCTCGGCACGGTGCTGATCGAAGTAGGCCACTTCCAGCTTGGTGCCGATATGTACGCGTCCGCTGTCGGCTTTCAGCTGATCCAGCATCAAACGCAGCAGTGTGGTTTTACCGCAACCGTTCGGCCCCACCAGCGCAATTTTATCGCCACGCTGCACCTGCACGGAGAAATCATTTACCAGCTGCTTACCGCCCACCGCGTAATCGACATTTTCCAGCTCAAAGACGATCTTGCCGGAGCGGCTGGCTTCACCCACCTGCATATTGGCTTTGCCCATCACTTCGCGGCGCTCAGAACGCTCACGACGCAACGCTTTCAGTGCACGCACACGTCCTTCGTTACGGGTCCGGCGTGCTTTAATGCCCTGACGGATCCAGACTTCTTCCTGCGCCAGCTTGCGGTCGAACTCGGCGTTCTGCATCTCTTCGACACGCAGCGCTTCTTCTTTGGCCAGCAGATACTGGTCATAATCGCCCGGCCAGGAAACCAGCTTGCCGCGATCGAGATCGACAATGCGCGTCGCCATATTGCGGATAAAGGAACGGTCGTGGGAAATAAACACGATGCTGCCCTGGAAGGTTTTCAGGAAACTTTCCAGCCAGTCGATGGTTTCAATATCAAGGTGGTTGGTGGGTTCATCCAGCAGCAGAACTTTTGGATTGCTGACCAGTGCACGACCCAGCGCCGCTTTACGCAGCCAGCCGCCCGACAGCGACGACAGCGCCACGTCCGCTTCCAGACCAATCTGCTGCAGCACATCGTTAATACGACTTTCCAGCTGCCACAGGTTCTGGTGGTCGAGAATGCCCTGCAACCGCGCCATTTCGTTGAGGTTTTTCTCGCTCGGATCTTCCATTACCGTATGAGAAATCGCGTGATAGGCTTTCAGATGTTCCGCCTGCTCCGCCACGCCTTCGGCGACAAAATCATATACCGAACCCTGCACATTGCGCGGCGGGTCCTGTTGCAGACGGGCGATAATCAGATCCTGTTCGTAAATGATACGTCCGTCATCCAGCGGCTGCTCGCCGTTGATGATCTTCATCAGGGTCGATTTGCCGGCACCGTTACGGCCCACCAGACAAACCCGCTCGTTCTCTTCGATATGCAGCTCAGTGTTATCCAACAGCGGCGCATCGCTGAAAGAGAGCCAGGCACCATGAATACTGATTAATGACATAAAACTTATTCCTTACCGGCGTGGGTGATCAGCCAGCAGTTATGAATGTGACGGTTACGGGCAAAATCCTGCGACTGGGTTTTGGCGGTGATCTCTTGTGCCGCCAGGCCCAGCGTCGCCAGCCCGTCGTGATCCATTTTGAATCCACGTTTGTTGTTAGAAAACATAATGGTGCCGCCGCGACGCAGCAGACGTTTCAGATCGCGCATCAGGCTCAGATGGTCGCGCTGCACGTCAAAGCTGTCTTCCATGCGTTTGGAGTTGGAGAACGTTGGCGGATCGATAAAGATCAGGTCGAACTGCTCATCGCTGTCACGCATCCAGCTCAGGCAGTCGGCCTGCATCAGGCGATGCTGACGGCCGGTTAAGCCATTCAGGCGCAGGTTGCGTTCCGCCCACTCAAGGTAGGTACGCGACATATCCACCGTGGTGGTGCTGCGCGCGCCGCCCAGCCCGGCGTGCACACTGGCGCTACCGGTGTAAGCAAACAGGTTGAGGAAGTCTTTACCCTGGCTCATCTGCCCGAGCATTTTACGCGCGATGCGGTGGTCGAGGAACAGACCGGTATCCAGGTAATCGGTCAGGTTAACCCACAGCTGCGCATCAAATTCGCGCACCTGGAAGAAATCGCCCTTCTCGCCCAGCTTCTGGTACTGATTTTTGCCTTTCTGCTTTTCGCGCGTTTTCAGCACCAGCCGGTTAGCCGGTAATTCCAGCACACTGAGGGTGGCAGCAATGACATCAAACAGACGCTGGCGCGCTTTATTCGGGTCGACGGTTTTCGGTGGCGCATACTCCTGCACCACCACCCAGTCGGCGTAGCGGTCTACCGCCACGTTGTATTCCGGCAAATCGGCGTCGTAGATACGGTAACAGTCGATACCGCTCTGTTTTGCCCATTTTTCCAGTTTCTTCAGGTTCTTACGCAGGCGATTGGCGTAATCTTCGGCAATCTGCGCCACTGCGCCACCTGACGGGTTCGCCGCCAGCTGATAGTTTTTCTGCACGCAATCCAGCGGACCGTTTTTCGCTTTAAACTGACGATCGGCACGCAGCTGCAGGCAGCTTAATAATTCTGGCGATGCACTGAACAGAGACAGATTCCAGCCGCCAAACTGCTGTTTCATGATGCGTCCCAGCTGACTGTGCAGGGCAATCAGTGCGGGTTCACTCTCCAGACGCTCGCCGTATGGCGGGTTGCTGATCACCGTACCTGCCGGGCCTTCCGGCAGCGGATTGGTCAGCTTCACCACATCCTGAGCGGTAAACGTCATCAGCTGTTCCAGCCCGGCACGACGCGCATTAGCACGTGCACGTTCCAGCACCCGGCTATCGTTGTCATAACCATAGAAGCGTGACGTGGTCTCCTGCAAACCGCGACGCGCACGCAACTGCGCCTCACTTTTCACTTCGCGCCACAGCGTGTCGTTATGCTGGTTCCAGCCAGTGAAACCCCAGTGGGTACGATGCAGACCCGGCGCACGATCGGTGGCGATCATCGCCGCTTCAATCAGCAGCGTACCAGAACCACACATCGGGTCGAGCAGTGGCGTGCCCGGCTGCCAGCCAGAGCGCTGCACAATCGCCGCCGCCAGGTTCTCTTTCAGCGGTGCCTGTCCGGCCTGCTGACGGTAACCGCGCAGATGCAGCCCCTCACCGCTGAGATCCAGCGCAATGCTGGCGTTATCGTTATTCAGCCAGACATTGACGCGGATATCGGGCAGCTCGCGATCCACATTCGGGCGCGGCAGATTTTTGCGCGTAAAGCTGTCAACAATGGCATCTTTCACTTTCAGCGCGCCAAACTGGCTGTTGCGGATCACCTCACTGGTGCCGCTAAAGTGCACCGCGAAGGTTTTGTCGCTGTCGAACATCGCGGTCCAGTCGATGGCCTGTGCACCCAGATACAGATCCAGGTCGCTCCACACACCGCATTCGCCCAGTGGCAGCAGGATACGCGACGCCAGACGGCTCCACATCAGGCTCTGATAGAGTAAACGATCGTCTCCGTCAAAATGCACCCCGCCCTGCACGACCCGGCACTCCTGGGCGCCCAGCGCTTCCAGTTCACTTTTTAACAGCTCTTCGAGCCCACGCGCCGTACTGGCAAACAGAGAATTCATATCGTCACTTACTGTCCTGAGAAAATTGTTGCGCATTATAGCTAATCCGCACCGCATGTCATAAAGTTAGCTTCTTTTCGTCCGACATTTGTCGCGACAGCGCCCAAACCCGCCCCACAACTGTGACGCACTGTAATGGAGATGTCGATGATTAGCCTGACGCGCCTGTTTATTCACCCGGTAAAATCGATGCGGGGTTTGCAGGTCTCCCACGCCCTGGCGCTGGACAGCGGTCTTGCCTTAGATCGCGCCTTTATGATCACCGAACCCAGCGGCAAATTTATTACCGCCCGCCAGTTTCCGCAGATGGTGCTGTTTACCCCAGCACAGTTGCCGGACGGTCTCTATTTACAGGCGCCGGACGGCAGCAGCGCCATGGTGCGTTTCGATGACTTCGCCGCACAAAACGCCGCGCCCACCGAAGTATGGGGCACCCATTTTAGTGCGCTGATTGCGCCGGACAGTATCAACAGCTGGTTAAGCGGTTTCTTTCCGCGTCCGGTGCAGCTGCGCTGGGTCGGGCCGCAGATGACGCGGAGGGTAAAACGTAAACCCAAAATCCCGCTTGGCTTTGCCGATGGTTATCCTTTCCTGCTGGTCAGTCAGGCTTCGCTGCTCGATCTGCAACGGCGCTGTCCGGCCAGCGTCAAAATGGAACAGTTTCGCCCCAACCTGGTGATTAGTGGTGCCGAGGCCTGGGCAGAAGACAGCTGGTCGGTATTACGTGTCGGCGATGTCACCTTTGAAGTACCAAAGCCTTGCAGCCGCTGCGTGTTTACCACTGTCAGTACCGAACATGGCCGCAAGCACCCGGATGGCGAACCGCTGGCAACGCTGCAGTCGTTCCGCAGTGCACTGGACGACAGTGGCGATATCGATTTCGGCCTCAATCTGATTGCCCGTAATACCGGCATTATTCGCGTCGGCGATGCGGTGGAAATTATTAAAACCCACCCGCCACGCCTTTATGGTGCAGGCAAAGTGGAGCAGAACATCGCGGTGCCGCAGCAGTCCAGCAGCGCGGTGAAGATAGGCTATCAGGGCAAGTCCTTCAATGGCGATAACCAGCAGGTTCTGCTGGAGCAGCTGGAAATGGAAGGTTTCAGCATTCCTTACTCCTGCCGTGCCGGGATTTGTGGCAGCTGCAAAATGACACTGGTTTCCGGCAACGTGAAAGCGCTGAAACAGAGCGCGGTGCGCAACGATGGCACGATTCTGAGCTGTAGTTGTATTCCGGCGGGAGATATTGAGCTGGCGTAACACTGGCGTAGTGCCGGTTTGCCTGTGCCCGGCAGGCTGTGAGTACCGGGCAATGATGATATCCTGGGCTTAAACCGCGCGATCCAGCTCCACATTGTGATTCTGTGGGTATGGCAACAGGCGATCATGCATAATTTTGATTGCATCACCCAGCACCATACCGCGGCCTGCCAGGGTCAGCTGATTCTGCGCCAGCAGGCACAGTGCGGCATTTTCCCCGCTTTCCACCACCAGCAGCGACGCCTGCTCACCGTTTTCGCACAACTGAACACGGACTCTGTCGCCATCGCCAGGCCGCCAGCCACGCTGTTCATAGCTTTCAAAGTGCCAGCTTTTTGGCATCAGCGGTTTCAGGAAACGTGTCGCCACCAGCGCATTCAGCACCAGTTCCGCTCGCTGATCGGCATTCAGATCCAGCGCGCGGCACTTTTCATCGAAGGTAAAAAATAAGGCGGCGTCATCAACGCAAAAACCTGATTCCGCAAACGCGTCAGGGGTCAGCATTTTACGCGGGAAACGGGAACGGAATAACATACCATCCGCCAGATCGAGCATCATTCGATCGTGCTGTTCGTCAAAAAACCAACGCCAGTTGTCGTCAGGTTTAATTCTCATGGTACGTCCTTCAGGAAATAATTTGTTACTTTTACCGCCTGCAAAACGCGACGGCAAAATGAATATAGACCAAATAATGATTGATTGGGATAAAATATAAACGAGCCAGAGGCAGAAATAAAGCCCCTGGCTGATTTTACGACAGATTGTCTCAGAGATGGGTCACAATTTCTTTAATTAGCGACGGGCCTTTAAAGATAAAGCCGGAATATATTTGCACCAGCGTCGCGCCTGCGGCGATTTTTTCCCGCGCAGCCACCAGCGAATCAATACCGCCGACACCGATAATCGGTATCCGTCCCTGCAGCTCCTGCGCCAGCCGGCGAATCACTTCAGTGCTGCGCAACTGTACCGGACGACCACTTAAACCACCCGCTTCGTCACAATGTTTTAATCCGGCTACCAGTGAACGATCGAGCGTGGTATTGGTGGCGATCACACCATCAATATTATGACGCAACAAACTGTCGGCAATTTGGATCAACTCTTCTTCGGAAAGATCCGGCGCGATCTTTACCGCCACCGGCACATAGCGGCTGTGAATATTTTCCAGATCCTTCTGCTTTATTTTAATCGCCGCCAGAAGATCGTCCAGCGCTTCGCCATATTGCAGCGTGCGTAAACCTGGCGTGTTCGGAGAGGAGATATTGATCGCAATATAACCTGCATACGGATAAACCTTCTCCATACAGATTAAATAATCGTCTTTACCCTGCTCTACCGGCGTATCTTTATTCTTGCCTATATTAATGCCGAGGACGCCTTTGAAGTGGGCTTTTTTGACATTCTCTACCAGATGATCAACACCGAGGTTATTGAACCCCATACGGTTAATAATCCCCTCGGCTTCCACGAGACGGAACAGGCGCGGCTTATCATTACCCGGCTGTGGACGTGGTGTCACGGTGCCAATCTCGACAAAACCGAAACCCATCGCGCCGAGCGCATCGATGCACTCACCGTTCTTATCCAGTCCGGCGGCCAGCCCTAACGGGTTAGAAAAGGTCAGTCCCATACAGGTGACAGGCTTTGCCGGCAGCTTCTGCCGAATCAGCGCTTCAAATGGGGTGCCGGACAACCGGCGCAACTGCTGAAAAGTCAGTTCATGCGCCCGCTCTGGGTCGAACTGAAACAGCGCTTTACGAACGAAGGGATAGTACATGCACTCTCCTGAATTCCCGGTGGCAAATCGGGGCGCTATTATCCGGCATCACGCGCAGAAAAAACAGGACTCAGGACAAAAACGCAAACGTTTTCATCACCACGGCTCCCCTTCCTCCCTGTTAAATCGCAAATCTGACTTAGATTTCCCGGAAAAATCATTTAAACGCCTGTTCGCGCTCTGTCAGGATAATGTTACCTGTTCTGAAAAATAGACATTCAATAACTAATAGTTATAAGGAGTCGCTATGCGCGTTATTACTCTGGCGGGAAGCCCTCGCTACCCTTCCCGCTCCACGGCGTTGCTGAGCCTGTGCCAGACGCAGCTGGAAAAACGCGGGGTGGAAGTGATCCCATGGAATCTGCACAACTTCCAGCCAGAAGATCTGCTTTACGCGCGTTTTGACTCTCCGGCACTGCAGGCGCTGAAGCAGGATCTGGAAAACGCCGATGGCGTGATTGTCGCGACTCCGGTCTATAAAGCCTCTTTTTCCGGCGCACTGAAAACCCTGCTGGATTTACTGCCAGAACGCGCACTGGAACATAAAGTCGTACTGCCGTTGGCAACCGGCGGCACTGTCGCGCATATGCTGGCGGTGGATTACGCGCTGAAACCGGTGCTGAACGCACTGAAAGCGCAGGAGATCCTGCATGGTGTGTTTGCGGATGACTCGCAAATCAGCCACTACGATCGCCAGCCTGAAGTGAACCAGACACTGGCCGCGCGTCTTGATGAGGCGCTGGATACCTTCTGGCACGCGCTGTCGCGCCGCCGCCCGCCGCTGGCAAAAGCCGTGTAACAGGAGCCGGAAAATGAAAAAATTACGTCATCTGCTTTCCGGGATCGCACTGGGTGCGTTGCTGAGCGTTGGCAGCCAGGCCAGCGCGGCAGACACTGCTCCGAAAGAATTCCGTATTGGTTACCAGAAAGGTTCAGTCAGCATGGTGCTGGCAAAATCTCACCAGTTGCTGGAGAAGAAATTCCCTGCCACCCACATCAAATGGATCGAGTTCCCGGCCGGGCCACAGATGCTCGAAGCACTGAATGTCGGCAGCATTGATCTTGGCAGCACCGGCGACATCCCGCCGATCTTTGCTCAGGCGGCGGGCGCGGATCTGCTGTATGTCGGCTCCGAACCACCAAAACCGCAGGCCGAAGTGATCCTGGTGCCGAAAGACAGCCCGCTGAAAACTGTCGCCGACCTGAAAGGGCATAAAGTCGCGTTCCAGAAAGGTTCCAGTTCACACAATCTGCTGCTGCGCGCGCTGAAACAGGCTGGCCTCGATTTTAGCGATATTAAACCCACCTTTCTGACACCTGCTGACGCGCGTGCCGCCTTCCAGCAGGGAGATGTCGATGCCTGGGCCATCTGGGACCCTTACTACTCCGCTGCGTTGCAGCAGGGCAATGTACGGGTACTGAAAGACGGTTCCGACCTCAATCTGACAGGTTCTTTCTATCTCGCCACCCGCAGCTTTACTGAAGCCAACGGCCCGTTTGTGCGTGAGGTGCTGGCATCCTTTACTGACGCAGATGCGCTGACACGCAGTCAGCGTGACGAGAGCATTGATCTGCTGGCGCAGGCAATGGGGCTACCGAAACCGGTTCTGGCCAGTTATCTCAGCCATCGACCACCCACCACCATTACGCCGGTGAGTGACAAGACCGCCAAAGCCCAGCAGCAGACCGCTGATCTGTTTTATGACAGCCACTTAATTCCGGTGAAAGTTGAGATTGCCAGCCGCATCTGGCACGACACCGCCGCCCAGTAATAAAGGAGCATATCATGAGTCTTTCCGTCTTCTGGTTCCTGCCGACACACGGTGATGGTCACTATCTTGGCACCTCTGAAGGGGCGCGCCCGGTGGACCATGCCTATCTGCAGCAGATTGCTCAGGCCGCAGATCGCCTGGGGTTCGGCGGCGTCCTGATCCCGACCGGCCGCTCCTGTGAAGATGCCTGGCTGGTGGCGGCATCGCTGATCCCGGTGACGCAGCGCCTGCGTTTTCTGGTGGCGCTGCGCCCGGGCGTGATCTCACCCACTCAGGCGGCGCGTCAGGCCGCGACACTGGATCGTCTGTCCAATGGCCGTGCGCTGTTTAACCTGGTCACAGGCGGCGACGCAGAAGAGCTGGCGGGTGACGGCGTGTTTCTCGATCACCGCGAACGCTATGCCGAGTCCGCAGAGTTTACCCGCGTCTGGCGACGCGTGCTGGAAGGCGAAACCGTCGACTACGAAGGGAAATATGTTCATGTGCGCGGTGCACGTCTGATGTTTAAACCGGTGCAGCAGCCGCGCCCGCCACTGTGGTTTGGCGGATCGTCTGATGTGGCGCAGGATCTGGCGGCTGAACAGGTGGATGTCTATCTCACCTGGGGCGAACCGCCTGCGCAGGTGAAAGAAAAAATCGCAGCCGTGCGCGCCAAAGCGGCGGCACAGGGGCGTAAGGTGCGCTTTGGTATTCGCCTGCATGTGATTGTGCGCGAAACCACTGCCGAAGCCTGGCAGGCTGCCGAGCGTCTGATCGCGCATCTTGATGACGCCACTATCGCCAAAGCGCAAAGTTTACTGGCGCGGACTGACTCGGTGGGCCAGCACCGTATGCAGGCGCTGCATGGCGGACGCCGCGATAAACTGGAAATCAGCCCGAACCTGTGGGCGGGTGTCGGTCTGGTGCGCGGCGGAGCAGGCACAGCGCTGGTGGGTGATGGCCCAACCGTCGCGGCACGCATGCAGGAGTATGCTGATCTGGGCATCGAAACCTTTATTCTTTCCGGTTATCCGCATCTGGAAGAAGCGTATCGCGTCGGCGAGCTGTTATTCCCGCACCTTGACCTGCAGGTGCCCGATGTTCCGCAGCGGTTTAACGTGACTGCCCATGGCGAGCATGTGGGTCATGACTTTGCGCCGCAGAAAGTGTCGCAAAGCTAAGGAGGCGCCATGAGCAAAGCTGCAAAACGGCTGGCAAACCAGCTGGCACCGTGGGCGCTGCCGCTGTTGCTGATTGTAGTATGGCAAATCGCCTCACAAACCGGACTGCTGTCGACACGTATTTTGCCGTCACCGGAAAACATTGTGCTCACGTTCTGGCGTTTATCCGCCAGCGGCGAACTGTGGCAGCATCTGGCCATCAGCAGCTGGCGCGCCATCATCGGCTTCAGTATTGGTGGCACCATTGGCCTGCTGCTGGGTCTGATTACCGGTATGTCGCGCTGGGGTGAACGTCTGCTGGATACCTCAGTGCAGATGCTGCGCAATGTGCCGCATCTGGCGCTGATCCCACTGGTGATCCTGTGGTTTGGCATCGATGAAGCCGCCAAGATCTTCCTGGTGGCGCTCGGCACGCTGTTTCCGATCTATCTCAACACGTATCACGGTATCCGCAATATCGATCGCGGGCTGGTGGAGATGGCGCGCAGCTATGGCCTGTCCGGCTGGAGCCTGTTCGTACAGGTGATCCTGCCCGGCGCCCTGCCCGGCATTATGGTCGGCGTGCGCTTTGCCCTTGGCCTGATGTGGCTGACGCTGATTGTGGCGGAGACCATTTCTGCTAACTCCGGGATTGGCTATCTGGCAATGAACGCGCGTGAGTTCCTGCAAACCGATGTGGTGGTGGTAGCCATTATTCTCTACGCCCTGCTCGGCAAACTTGCGGACGTCAGCGCCCAGCTGCTGGAGCGCGTCTGGCTGCGCTGGCACCCGGCATATCAACTGAAGGAGGAAAATGCATGAGTGAATTAACACGCTCTCCGGCACGCCTCAATGCCGGTACACCACTGGTGATCAACGGCGTCAGCAAGCAGTACAGTGGGCGCGCTATTCTCAGTGATATTAACCTGCATATCCCCGCGGGTCAGTTTGTCGCCGTGGTGGGTCGCAGCGGTTGTGGTAAAAGCACCCTGCTGCGCCTGCTGGCGGGACTGGAAAGTACCAGCAGCGGCGAACTGCTGGCAGGTAGCGCGCCGCTCAGTGCCGCACGCGACGATACCCGTCTGATGTTCCAGGATGCACGTCTGCTGCCGTGGAAAAGCGTGATTGATAATGTCGGCCTTGGGCTGCGAGGCAAAAGCTGGCGTGATGCCGCGCAGGAGGCGCTGGACGCTGTCGGTCTGGCGGATCGTGCTAAAGAGTGGCCTGCTGCCCTCTCAGGCGGCCAGAAGCAGCGTGTGGCGCTGGCGCGCGCATTGATCCATCGTCCTGGGCTACTGCTGCTTGATGAACCACTGGGGGCGCTGGATGCCCTGACGCGCATTGAAATGCAGGGATTAATCGAATCACTGTGGCAGCAGCATCATTTTACCGTCTTGCTGGTGACACACGATGTCAGTGAAGCCGTGGTGCTGGCGGATCGCGTGTTGCTGATAGAGGAAGGCCGGATCGGACTGGATCTGACGGTTGATCTGCCACGTCCGCGCCGTCGTGGTTCGGCGAAACTGGCACAGCTGGAAGCGGAAGTGCTGGATCGGGTGATGACGCGCACGCCTGCGGAACCGGAAAAGCGAGTAGCGCAACGATAATTGATAGTCGCAGGCGCAGAGCCAGAAGAACGCCGTCAGTGGCTCAAAGGCCAGAGGGAACACCAGACAGCGACGCCTGAACCTGAAGCGATGGGAACACGGTCAGCGGAGGAAAGCGTCCCGCGCCGTCATGGATGACACGTTTTGCGTCTTTCCGGAGCTGACCGTGTTCCCTGAGCAATCAAAGAACTAACAGCGACAGGCAGGTAATATCCGCCACAACCCACCAATTTATAGCAATAAAAAAAGGGCGGTCTCCCGCCCTTCTCGTTTATCAACTCCGCGACTTATGCACTCAGCGCCTTACTGATCTTCTCGTACAGATCACCCGACAGCTTATCCAGTCCTTTCAGCTGTTCCAGCGCCTGACGCATCAGTCCCTGGCGGGTTGTATCATAGCGTTTCAGGCGAATCAGTGGCTCAATCATGCGCGCCGCAACCTGCGGGTTACGCGTATTGAGATCGGTCAGCATTTCCACCAGGAACTGATAACCGCTGCCGTCAATGGCATGGAACGCCGCCGGATTGGCCGAAGCAAACGCGCCAATCAGTGAACGCACACGGTTCGGGTTACCCATACTGAAGGAACGGTGCTGCAGCAAAGCACGCACCCGCGCCAGCACATCCGTCGCCGGGCTGGTCGCCTGCAGAATAAACCACTTATCCATCACCAGACCGTCTTCATGCCAGCGCTCATCGAAATGCGCCAGCAGTGATTCACGGTACGGTAACTGCGCCGCCACCGCCGCCGACAATGCTGCCAGCGCATCGGTCATATTGTTCGCGGTCTGATATTGTGCGGTAACCAGCTTATCTGCCAGCTGCGCATCAGCAAACGCCAGGTAATTCAGGCAGACATTTTTCAGTGAACGCTTACCGATTTCCGCATGTTCCACGCGATAATCACTGCTCTGGTTCGCGCGATACACGGCCAGCAGCTCATCCGCCAGCTCTGTCGCTAAGGTACGTACCAGCGCTTCACGCACCGCCGCATTGGCTGCGGGATCGATAGTCTCGAACAGCTCAGCAATCTCATTTTCGCCCGGCAGTGTCAGAATCAACGCTGTCAGTGCCGGATCGCTCTCTTCATCCAGCAGCACCGCACGGAAAGCGTCCGCCACATGCAGCGGCAGTGACAGCGGCTGTCCCTGCTGATGACGGGCAACATTCAGCTTAATGTAGGTTGCCAGCAGGCTCTGTGCGGCATCCCAGCGAGAGAAATCATTGCGCGCATGGCGCATCAGGAACGTCAGCTGCGCATCACTCCATTTATAGTCCAGCTTCACTGGCGCAGAGAATTCACGCAGCAGCGAAGGTACTGGCTGGAAATGCACTTTATCGAAGACAAAACTCTGGAACGCTTCAGTGACATTCAGCACATGGTGCACCGGATGACCGTTATGCTGCAGCGGGATCACGTTACCTTCGCCGTCATACAGTTCGATATCCAGCGGGATATGCAGTGGCAGCTTCTGTTTCTGGTCAGCCGTCTGAGGCGTCATCTGCGTGACATGCAGCGTATACTGCTCCAGCTCCGGATTGTAATCGTCACGAATGCTCAGCACCGGTGTGCCGGACTGGCTGTACCAGCGGCGGAACTGAGAGAGGTCAACATTCGACGCATCTTCCATCGCCTGCACAAAATCATCACAGGTCGCCGCACTGCCATCGTGGCGCTCGAAGTAGAGCTGCATCCCTTTCTGGAAATTCTCTTCGCCCAGCAGGGTATGCATCATACGAATCACTTCGGAACCCTTCTCATACACTGTCAGGGTATAGAAGTTGTTCATCTCGATAACCTGCTCGGGACGAATCGGGTGCGCCATCGGACTGGCGTCTTCCGCAAACTGCGAACCGCGCATCACGCGCACATTATCGATACGGTTTACCGCACGTGAACCGAGGTCAGAACTGAATTCCTGGTCGCGGAAGACCGTCAGCCCCTCTTTCAGGCTCAGCTGGAACCAGTCGCGGCAGGTGACACGGTTGCCGGTCCAGTTATGGAAATATTCGTGGCCGATCACCGCTTCAATACCGAGGTAATCTTTATCAGTAGCGGTTTCCGCTTTCGCCAGCACATACTTGGAGTTAAAGACGTTCAGGCCTTTATTTTCCATCGCGCCCATATTGAAGAAGTCCACTGCGACGATCATAAAGATGTCGAGGTCATACTCGAGACCAAAGCGCTCCTCATCCCATTTCATGCTGTTTTTCAGCGAAGTCATCGCCCAGTCAGCACGATCGAGATTGCCGCGATCGACAAAGATCTCCAGCGCCACATCACGGCCGGAACGGGTGGTAAAGCTGTCACGCAGAACATCGAAGTCCCCCGCCACTAGCGCAAACAGATAACACGGTTTCGGGAACGGATCTTCCCACTTCATCCAGTGGCGACCATCTTCCAGATGCCCGCTGTCGAGACGGTTACCGTTAGACAGCAGATACGGATAGCGCGTCTGGTCAGCAATAATGGTGGTGGTAAAGCGCGCCAGCACATCCGGGCGATCGAGATACCAGGTAATATGGCGGAAACCTTCCGCTTCGCACTGGGTACAAAGCGCCACGCCTGACTGGTACAGTCCTTCCAGCGCGGTATTCTGATCCGGGTGGATCTTATTGATAATTTTTAAGGTGAAGTTTTCCGGCAACTGCTCCAGCATCAGCACCCCGTCCTGCAGCTGGTAGTGGGTCAACGGCTGGTCATCCACTTCCAGCGAAATCAGCGTCAGCCCGTCGCCGCCATCGAGACGCAGCGCGGCGTCGCTGGCGCCCAGCCGCTTAATGCGGCTCACCGCCGTCACCTGAGTGGTGCTGGCATCAAGGTTAAACGTCAGATCAATATCGGTAATGGTGTAATCCGGCGCACGATAGTCATGGCGATTCTTGGCTTGCGGCTGTTGCGTCATAGAATTCTTCTCACGTCATCAAAAAGTTAACCTAATCAAGTCTATTCCTGTTGCGCCCAGGTTGCCACGCTGAATCCGCGAATGGCGCGAATTGATACATTTTATTAACAATGGCACTTTTTATCCTCGACCTCTCTGTCCTATTTGTGCTGTGATCAGGTTCATAAAACATAATATGCGGTTATACTCCTGCCTCTTGATTGAGACATTTTACTTATACCCGTCATTCTTCAGGCTGCAGATGCGTTGGCTGCAACCTGAATTATTTAGGGTAATACAGGGATAACGCTCCGCGCGCGAGACTGCTGAAACGCACTATGACACGACAAGCTTCCCCGATATTGCACACGCTGCTTGATACCGATGCCTATAAGCTTCATATGCAGCAAGCCGTGTTTCACCGTTACCATAACGTTTCCGTTGCGGCGGAATTCCGCTGTCGCGGTGACGACCTGTTAGGCATTTATGCCGATGAAATCGCGCAGCAGGTTGCGCTGATGGCATCGCTGAGACTGAGCGACGAAGAGTATACCTGGCTCGCCAGTCTGCCTTTCTTTACCCGCGACTATCTCGACTGGCTGCGTGACTTCCGTTATGACCCGTCACAGGTCGAAGTACGCAATCAGCAGGGTAAACTGGATATTCGTATTGCTGGCCCATGGCGCGAAGTGATTATGTGGGAAGTGCCGCTGCTGGCGCTGATCAGTGAAGTGGTACACCGCCACCGCTCGCCACAGGTCACGCCGGAGATGGCGGTTGACCATCTGCATCACAAGCTGACAGCCTTTAACAGCCTGACCGCCGACCTGGATATGTCCCGCTTTAAGCTGATGGATTTCGGTACCCGTCGTCGCTTCTCTTACGACGTGCAGATGGCGATTGTCAGCACGCTGCAACAGGAATTGCCATGGCTGGTCGGCACCAGTAACTACGATATTGCCCGTCAGCTGAATATCGCGCCCGTCGGTACTCAGGCACATGAGTGGTTCCAGGCGCACCAGCAAATCAGTCCGGTACTGGCCAACAGCCAGCGCGCCGCACTACAGGCATGGCTGGATGAATATGATGACCAGTTGGGTATCGCCCTGACTGACTGCATTACTATGGATGCGTTCCTGCGTGATTTTGGCCCGGCATTTGCCCGCCGCTACCAGGGACTGCGCCATGACTCGGGTGATCCGGTCGAATGGGGAGAAAAAGCCATCGCCCATTATCAGCGCCTCGATATTGATCCGCTGAGCAAGACGCTGGTGTTCTCCGATAATCTCGATCTGGAAAAAGCCGTCAACCTGTACCGCCATTTTGGTCAGCGTGCGAACGTGGTGTTTGGCATCGGCACCCGGCTGACCTGCGATATTCCGCAGGTCAAACCGCTGAATATCGTGATTAAACTGGTGGAGTGCAACGGCAAGCCGGTGGCGAAACTCTCTGACAGCCCGGGTAAAACCATCTGCCAGGATCAGGCGTTTGTGCGCGCTCTGCGTAAAGCGTTCGACCTGCCGCGGGTGAAAAAGGCAAGTTAAGCCGCGATATTCTCAGCTAATTTACACATCGTCTTGCCAGCCATCTGGCAAGACATATCCTCGCTAAAGCTGCCCGCGTCAACAGACAACAAATAAAGCCCGTCTTTAGGGGAAACACGGCGATGGCTCCGGAGCGGCTTGTCCGCGCAGGACCGCGCCGTGGTCGTCCCGGGTATCTCGATCATTCAGACGACATCTTCATGCACTGAAGGTTTTGCCATCAATCCTGTAAGTAAAACCACTAATCCCTCTGTCATCCCTGAATAAATCTCTGCTTTCGCCGTGAATTCTGCTTGTGTCCTGCCAGACGCAAAGTAACATAGCAAGACCCCCAGATTCGGGGGCCTTAATTTTCTAAACAGTTCACATATAAAGAGAGAAATTTATGAGCATAGTGCCTGTAGCGGATGTACTGCACGGCCGTGTCTCGGTTGACAGCGAAGTCACCGTACGTGGTTGGGTACGTACCCGAAGAGATTCAAAAGCCGGTATTTCCTTTATCGCCGTTTATGACGGTTCCTGCTTTAATCCCGTTCAGGCTGTCGTAAATAATTCTCTGAATAATTATCAGGATGAAGTGCTGCGCCTGACCACCGGCTGCTCGGTGATCGTGACGGGTAAAGTCGTGGAATCCCCGGGTGAAGGCCAGAGCTTTGAAATCCAGGCCACCCATGTAGAAGTGGTCGGCTGGGTCGATGATCCGGATACCTATCCGATGGCGGCAAAACGCCACAGTATCGAGTATCTGCGTGAAGTGGCACACCTGCGTCCACGTACTAACCTGATCGGCGCGGTGGCGCGTGTGCGTCATACGCTGGCACAGGCACTGCACCGTTTCTTCCATGAAAACGGCTACTTCTGGGTTTCAACGCCGCTGATCACTGCGTCGGATACCGAAGGTGCCGGCGAAATGTTCCGTGTGTCCACGCTGGATCTGGAAAACCTGCCACGTACCCCGGAAGGCAAAGTCGACTTCAATGAAGACTTCTTTGGTAAAGAAGCGTTCCTGACCGTATCAGGCCAGCTGAACGGCGAAACCTATGCCAGCGCACTGTCCAAAATCTACACCTTTGGCCCAACCTTCCGCGCGGAAAACTCCAACACCAGCCGTCACCTGGCGGAATTCTGGATGCTGGAGCCGGAAATCGCCTTCGCGACACTGGACGATGCCGCGGCCCTGGCAGAAGCCATGCTGAAGTATGTCTTTAAAGCGGTACTGGACGAGCGTGCCGACGATATGGCCTTCTTCGCCGAACGTGTAGACAAAGATGCCGTTGCGCGCCTGGAGCGTTTTGTTACCGCCGATTTCGCTCAGGTGGATTACACCGATGCGGTTGAGATCCTGCTGGCTTGCGGTCAGACCTTCGAAAACCCGGTATCCTGGGGTATCGATCTGTCCTCCGAGCATGAGCGTTACCTGGCCGAGAAACACTTCAAAGCGCCAGTCGTGGTGAAAAACTATCCGAAAGATATCAAAGCCTTCTATATGCGCCTGAACGAAGACGGTAAGACCGTTGCCGCCATGGACGTGTTAGCACCAGGCATTGGTGAAATCATCGGCGGTTCACAGCGTGAAGAGCGTCTGGATGTGCTTGATGCACGTCTCGAAGAGATGGGCCTGAACAAAGAAGATTACTGGTGGTACCGCGACCTGCGTCGCTATGGCACCGTGCCACACTCAGGTTTCGGATTAGGTTTCGAACGTTTAATCGCATATGTCACCGGCGTACAAAATGTAAGGGATGTTATCCCCTTCCCACGTACCCCACGCAACGCGACTTTCTGATATTCAGCATTAAATATAAGAAATTCATATATATAAGAAGGTCGGCTTTGCCGGCCTTTTTTTATTTTTGTAAATTTTGAGTTGGTTCACAAAGTTCCGTATTTTTTACATTTTGTAATACATATTTTCCTTTTGATACAGGAATAGGAGATTAGTAGCATTTTAGGGGTAGATTAACTGGGTTTGGAATGGAAAGATGCGTGCAGACACAGGAAGACACCATACTTCAGTCGTAGTTCCGTAAAGGTTTTATGACAGCAGTGGCAGGTGTCCGAATAAACTCCAATGAGGGTAATAAATAAATGATGAAGCGCAATATTCTTGCAGTGGTAATCCCAGCTCTGTTAGCAGCTGGCGCGGCAAACGCAGCAGAGATTTACAACAAAGACGGCAACAAGCTGGATCTGTATGGCCGTGCTCAGGGCCTGCACTACTTCTCTGATAATGCTGGCAATGATGGCGACCAATCATATGGCCGTCTGGGCTTTAAAGGCCAGACTCAGATTAACGATCAACTGACCGGTTATGGCCAGTTTGAATATCAGTTCCAGTTCAACAACTCTGAAAGCACTGGTGCAACCGGTGGTGACAAAACCCGTCTGGGCTTTGCTGGTCTGAAATTTGGTGATGCGGGTTCTTTCGACTACGGTCGTAACCTGGGTATTGCATACGACGGTCTGGCCTATACCGATATGCTGCCAGAATTCGGTGGTGACTTCAGCAAAACTGACACCATGACTGGTCGTACCACTGGTGTGGCAACTTACCGCAATTCAAACTTCTTTGGTCTGGTTGATGGCTGGGACTTCGGTGTTCAGTACCAGGGCAAAAATGACCGTTCAGACGCAGATGACGCTCGTGTAGCTCAGAAAGCGAATGGTGACGGCTGGGGTATTTCTACCTCTTACACCTCTCCAATCGGCGTGGCTATCGTTGGTTCATATGCAAGCCAGGATCGTACCGAAACTCAGAACTCCGCTACCAACCTGGGTCAGGGTGAGCGTGCTGAAGTTTGGGCAACTGGTCTGAAATACGATGCTAACAGCCTGTACTTGGCTGCTACCTACGCTGAAGGCCGCAACGCAACGCCAATCGAGAACGCTAACTTTGCAACCAATGGTTCTCCTCGCTACGGTTTCGCAAACAAATCTTCAACTATGGAATTCACTGCGCAATACCAGTTCGACTTCGGTCTGCGTCCTGAAGTGTCCTATGTTCAGGGTAAAGCGAAAGACGTAGAAGGTATTGGCGATGCTGACCTGTACAAATACGTTTCAGTTGGCGGCGTTTACTCCTTCAACAAAAACATGTCCACCTATGTTGATTATCAAATCAACCTGCTGGATAGCGACAATGCACTGGGTCTGGCAAACGACGACGTAGTTGCCGTTGGTCTGATTTACCAGTTCTAATTGTCTGACGTAAACCGCGCGTTAGCGCCGTCTACGTCGACCGAAAACGGAGCCGCAAGGCTCCGTTTTTGTTTGCGTCAAAGCCTGCAACAAATAAGTCCGGCTTCAGAGTGTGAAGCCACCATGATAATTACTTTTCTTCCACGGCAAACGGTTGGCATTTCCCCGTTCTGGCGTTACCCTGAGTCCTCAATTTGCTTTAGATTAAGCTGATACGGACCTCTCTCATGTTTGAAAACATTGCAGCCGCACCCGCCGACCCGATTCTCGGTTTAGCCGATCTTTTCCGCGCCGATGACCGCACAAATAAAATCAACCTCGGTATCGGTGTCTACAAGGACGAAACCGGTAAAACTCCGGTACTGACCAGTGTAAAAAAAGCAGAACAGTTCCTGCTGGAAAATGAAACCACCAAAAACTACCTGAGCATTGACGGCATCGCCGATTTTGCGCGCTGCACGCAGGTACTGCTGTTTGGTCAGGACAGTGCGATCATCAGCGACAAACGCGCGTACACTGCACAGACACCAGGTGGCACCGGCGGACTGCGTGTTGCCGCTGATTTTCTGGCCAATAACACCGCCGCGAAACGTATCTGGGTGAGCAACCCAAGCTGGCCAAACCATAAGAATGTGTTTGCCGCCGCGGGTCTCGAAGTGTGTGAATACGATTACTATGATGCCGCTAACCATCAGCTGGATTTCGCTGGCCTGCTTAACAGCCTGAAAGCAGCGCAAGCCGGTGATGTGGTGCTGTTCCATGGTTGCTGCCATAACCCGACCGGTATCGATCCTACGGCGGAACAGTGGCAACAACTGGCCGAGATGTCGCTGGCTAACGGCTGGCTGCCGCTGTTTGACTTTGCTTATCAGGGCTTCGCCCGTGGTCTGGAAGAGGACGCGGAAGGCCTGCGTATTTTTGCCGCCAGTCACAAAGAACTGATTGTCGCCAGTTCCTACTCGAAAAACTTTGGCCTGTATAACGAACGCGTTGGCGCCTTTACCCTGGTCGCCGCTAATGCTGCCAGTGCCACCACAGCGTTTAGTCAGGTAAAAGCAACCATCCGCGCGAACTACTCAAATCCACCCGCACACGGCGCTGCGGTGGTTGCCACTATCCTGAGCGATGAAACGTTGCGCACTTTGTGGGAACAGGAACTGACGGCGATGCGTGAACGTATTCAGCGTATGCGTCAGCTGTTTGTGAATACCCTGCAGGAGAAAGGCGCAGATCGCGATTTCAGCTTTATTATCCAGCAGAATGGTATGTTCTCGTTCAGCGGTCTCACCAAAGATCAGGTGATTCGCCTGCGTGATGAGTTTGGCGTGTATGCGGTGAATTCTGGGCGCGTTAACGTTGCCGGAATGACGCCGGATAATATGGCGCCGTTGTGCGAAGCCATTGTTGCGGTACTGTAATCTGTAAGTCGGGGCGAAACCTGCCCCGCTAACCACGCAAAAGGGGCCATAATGGCCCCTTTGTTATTTGTCGTACCCTGACGGTATCTTACTGTAAAAATGGATTACTGACGCGTTCACGTCCCAGAGTCGACATTGGCCCATGGCCCGCAATAAAGGTCACATCATCGCCTAGCGGCAGCAGTTTCACCTTAATCGACTCAATCAGCGACTGGTGATCGCCCTGCGGGAAATCGCTGCGTCCGACGCCGCCATTAAAAATCACATCGCCAGAAACCAGCAGTCGGCCTGCGCGGTCAAAAAAGACAATATGCCCCGGCGTATGACCCGGGCAGTGCAGGATCTCCAGGGTAATATTGCCGACCTGCACACTGTCGCCCTCTTCCAGCCAGCGGTCGGGGGTAACTGGTGCACACTCTGCCAGGCCAAACATCTGGCTTTGCACCGGTAACGCATCCAGCCAGAAAGCGTCCCGTTTTTGCGGCCCAATAATCTGCACACCATAATGCGCTGCCAACTCTGTCGCCGCCCCAACATGATCCAGATGACCATGGGTCAATAAAATCTGGCTAACCTGTACCCCTTTTTCCGCCACGGCACGGATAATTTTTTCCGCATCGCCGCCGGGATCGACAATCGCCGCCTGATTCGTTGCAGCACACCAGATCAATGAACAATTCTGCGCGAACGCCGTCACGGGAATAATGTGATAATCCATAACACTCCGTTACCGGTCAGCTCTGCCGCTGCCGGGATTTCTCTCACTTACCAGTGCCGTACCGGCCCGGTATCAATATGCACAAAGTCGCTGCTCGGGTAGTATCCTACACCACCCGCGCCCATAGATAACGCGGCTTTGCGAATATTGCTCAGAGAAACCCCTTCAATATGGAAATCCATCGCCCGACCCTGCATATGGTAGCTCTGTTTGGCTACGCCTTTGCTGTGCGCGCGCAGCTCAGCATTGGTCGCTTTTGAGCGATAACCAGAAATCAGCTGCACCGGTTTGCGCGTGTCCAGCAGCGCCTGCAGGCGGTAAAGCTGATCGAACAGCTTTGGATCGATGCTCTTCACTTTATTGGCGCGGTAATCACGGAAAAAATGATTCAGGCGCGACAGTTCACTCTTGTCATAGTTGCGACCATCAAAAAACTCAGTTTTAAGGGTTTCACCGGTATTGAGATTGCTAAGCGTCAGAATACGCGGACGGGAGGTGGAAAGCGAAGCGAAAGCCTGCCCCGGCAACAGCGACAGGCCTAACGCGGCGCCGCCTAAAGCCAGTAATTTACGGCGATGTGAATCGAAATTATCCATGAAAAACTGTTACCCGAGTGAAAATAGCAAAATGAGCAAAAACTGCACAAGTTCGAACCATAACTGCCGTCCAGCCATCCGTCAACCGCTAATCTGTAAAAGCGCGCGCCAGCGCGTAACGCAGGCTGACCGAAAAAGAAAAGCCGGGCACTGGCCCGGCTTATTTCTCACAGACTTTTCAATCACTAGAGTAGCAGTAAGCCAGCGCTGGACAACACCTGCGAGCCAGAACGCGCCGTCATATCATAATTGTAAATATCTGTACGGAACTGCGGCCGGCCATCATCAGCCACCCAGGCGGTCAGATAATACAGGTTGACCGGAATACGGTGACGAATCGGTACATACTGAGTGTTACCGTCCTTCAGCTTGCTGGAGATACGCGTATCGTTCCAGCCCGCATCCTGCAGCAACAAGTTGGCCAAATCCGATGCCTTATTCACCCTGACACAGCCCGAGCTCAGCGCGCGGATATCGCGCTGGAACAGATCATGGTTCGGTGTGTCATGCAGGTAAATGGCATCAGAACTCGGCATATTAAATTTATAACGCCCTAACGAGTTCATGCTGCCTGGCGCCTGGCGTACACGGTACGGGAATGACGCAGGCGACACCATGCTCCAGTTAATCATCGACGGGTCGATCACCTCCGCATCACTGCTCCAGCCAGACAGCAGCGTGTAGCCATGCTTATAGAGATAAGTCGGGTCCTGAATCACCTTTGGAATAATATCCTGACGCACCAGATTGGTTGGCACATTCCATGGCGGATTCAGCACCACATTATTTAACGCGCTGCGCATCAGCGGCGTTTTGCGATCCGGTCTGCCAACAATCACCCGCGATGAGAGGATCTCATTACCATCAGAATAGTAAATCAGTGAATAGTTTGGAATATTCACCATAATGCCATTATGCATATCATCCGGCAGCAGACGCAGACGCTGAATATTTAACGCCAGCAGAGCAGCGCGCAACTGCGGTGACACATTCAGCCATTCACGGGTGCGCATACCAATGGCACCATCGGCGGCCAGTCCCTGCCACTGCTGGAAACGTTTGACCGCCGCCACTAAATCTTCACTGTAAACAGCCGCGGAACCGCCTGCTGCAGATGGCTGTACATTGCCCGGATTTTCCGGTGTGCCAGCGGGCAGATTCGCGACGCTGGTTGCGGATGGGCTGACAGCAACAACCGCATCACTCTGGGTCACAGGCACTGGTGCGGTGGGTATCGCATCCTGATTTGGCGGTGGTGTTAGCACGGAAGCATCCAGCATCCCAGTGCGCTGCAGGATTTCACGCAACGCAGGCACATCCTGGCTCATCTGGCCCGGACGCAGCGTCTGTTTATCATTCAGCTGCGGCCATGGACGGTTATCCGCCAGCATGGTTTTCAGCGCCTGGTGCATGCGACTGTATTGCGGATGTTGCGGTGCAAGCGACACCACAAACGCCGCTAAACCGCCTGCATCCGCTGCCGTCTGCCACTGGCTGATCACCGCCACGGGCGGCAGCGCCATTTTGTACGGCACATTACTGTACAGCCAGGTTTCGCCCTGGGCAGGCACGCTGGAGACAAACTGCAGATAGCCGAGCATTGCGTCAGACAGCACGATATCACGCGCCAGACCGCTAATATTCGGATTGGTGAGTTGCTGTACCCATTGGGTGAATTGTGGCTGCACACCAGAGATGGCCACTTCCGCCAGCTGCTGCTGGAATTGCTGTACCGCATTGCGGTCCTGCCAGACTGGCCGCATATCACGCGCGGCATAAATCGATGCCAGTGATGCCAGATAGAACGGTTTGACGTTAGCCAGTGTCGCCAGAATTTGCGCCTGGCTCTGACCCACGGACATCACTCCTGAGGATGCAGCATCCGGCAGCGATGGTGATACCGCTGCAGATGCACTGGTCAGCTGGGCAAGGCAAAGCATGAAACAACACCCCAGGGTCACTTTTTTCAACGTAACAACATTTGCCAGCAACATCCCTTGCCCCCTGTATTGCAAGTGGTCGCGCCAGGTAAAACCAGGTTTCCCGCCGCACCGTTAGTCATTGTTCTAAGTATAAAAGTAAAAACGGCATTTGCGTCAGCTGTCGCAAATGCCGTTATCAGATTAATGCCTGTACAATTTTTTTACTATATCTGGGCCTGTGATTTTTCTGTTTCAGTATTCGCAGCTGGCGTTGGATCCGCCGAGAAACCACGCAGGCCGACCACATGCACATGCTCAGTGTTATGGAACACTTTACGCACCAGTTTATAGGTGGTGCCTTTCTCCGGACTGATATTTTCTGGCGCCGCGATAATCAGCTGCATCTCCAGACGGTCACACAGCTCGAACAGTGTGGCGATGGATTTGGCATCCAGACGCGCCGCTTCATCGAGGAACAGCAGGCGGCATGGCGAAATATCTTTGCCACGCAGGCGACGTGATTCCTCTTCCCAGCTCTGTACCACCATCACCAGAATCGACATCCCCGTACCGATCGCTTCACCGGTAGAGAGTGCACCACTCTCCGCACGCAGCCAGCCATCAGAACCACGGTTAACTTCCACTTCCATTTCCAGATAGTTGCGGTAGTCGAGCAGCTCCTCACCGATAGTCTGCGGCGTGCGCTGTCCCATATCAATCTGCGGATTCAGGCGCTGATACAGCTTCGCCAGCGCTTCGGAGAAGGTCAGACGGTTACTGCTGAACAGATCCTGATGCTGCTCATGCTGTTCCGCCAGCACATCCAGCAGCATGGCATGGCTTTCACGCACATTGACATTGAGTCGCACACTGCGTACCTGACCGAAGCTGACACTGTTCAGTCCCTGGTTCAGCTGACGAATACGGTTCTGCTCACGCTGGATGGTCTTACGAATGATGTTCGACACACTGCGTGAACTGATCGCCAGCGTCTGCTCACGCGCCGTCAGCTCTTCCGTCAGACGGTTCAGCTCAATTTCCATCTGTTCAATCGCTTCGACCGGGTCATCGGTGCGGATAATATCCTGGCGGATACGCTCACGCAGATGCTGGTAGACAGCGATAAAGAACTGGATTTTACGTTCCGGACGTTTTGGATCTTCTGATGCACGCAGCACGTCGCGCAGATGTTCGTTGTCCGCGACTGCCAGACGCAATGCCCCCAGCGCCTTATCCGACATTGAGCGCAGCTCATCAGCGCCCAGATACGCCAGTTCCCGACGATGCAGACGACGCTCAACGCCATTGTCTTTCACCATACGCATCACTGCACACCAGCCCGATTTCGCTGTCACCACCTGCTCACGGTTCTGGTAGTAGTCTCGTTCCACCCGACGCAGTTTCTTCTGCAGGCCATCCATTTCAGCTTCACAGAAGGTCAGCTGTTTCTCCAGCTGATTGCGGCGTAAGCGGTTATTGCTTAACGCGGTATGCAGTTCATCACGTCGGATGCGCGCACGCTCTTCCGCACTGGCATCAGCCTGTACACCGATATCCTGCATTTCCTGCTGCAGCTCTTTCAGCATATCGCGCTTGGCATCGAAGGAACTCTTCAGCGATGCCTGCACCTGCGAATACTGTGTCAGTTGCGCCTGATGCTGACGCAGCTGCTCACGCGCCCGCGCACGTTCAGCTTCCGCCTGCTCCAGACGCTGGCGCAGCTTCTCATTAAGATCGCTGTTGCCGCTCAGCATGCCGGCAGAGTCGACGTAGCTGAAGTGGGCCCGGCGCTGCGTCACTTCCGTCAGGGCAAATGCCTGCTGACGCGCATCACGCTGCATCTGCTGCGCCTGCTGGTAATCAATCTTCAGCTGGTCGTGCTGCTCAGGATCACTCTGCAACACGGAAACAATCGGTTCCAGCCGCGCCAGGTGATTGCCCTGCTGCTGGATAAAGCGCGCCGCTTCATGCGCTTCATCAACCCGTTCACGGATCTCTTCATAGCGATCCTGCAGCGTCTCATCGGTCAGCAGCGAGATACGTGGCAACAGGCGGTTCAGCTGAGCAACGCCCTCTTTCGCCTGTTCAAACTGCTGGCGCTGTTGCTGGTTGTCACTCTCATGGGTGGCAAGACCGCGTTCAATTTCGGTACGACGTGCATTCAGCTGACGAATCTGCGCTTCCGGATCGTCCTCAAATGCCACCACCAGATGGCTGCCGATAAAGCGGCTGAATGACTGATGCAGGCGCTGGGTTTTCTGCACGTCAAACGACAGCGTGGCGTAGCTTTCCGCCAGCTCGTCACGTTCGTTACGCAGCAGTTCCAGCTGGTTTTCGCGCGCAGCGCGGCCAAACAGTGGCACTTTCGGGAAGCGCGAGTAGCGCCACTGGCGATCGGCGATTTTCACCACCACCGCCTGCTCCAGCTCTTCGATGCTGAACACGCTGTCATCGAAGGATTGCGGATCCCCTTCGATCAGATAGAGATCTTCCGGGCACTCTTCCAGCCCATCGAGCTGCTCACGTACCAGAGACAGATCTGGCACCACAATCGCATGACGCGATGGACCATACAGCGCCGAGAAGTAAGGCGCGTCGTCCAGCGTCACGTCATCATAAATTTCAGACAACAGCACGCCTCCAAAACGTTCAGCCAGGTTATTCAGGCGTGCATCTTCCGCACCACCCGGCTGACTCAGTTTTTCGATCTGCTGTTCGACTTCACGTTTGCGCGTGGCCACTTCATCGCGTTCAACGGTAGATTCACGCTCACGTTCCAGCAGTTGCTGCATGAGTTCGGTCACCTGCTGGCTGTTCTCCAGCGGCTGCCCGGTCTGTTCGCTCAGCTGAGTCAGGATCTCCTGCGCTGCCAGCCACTGCGGCGCACGCGCCGTCAGATTGCTGATGCGCTCGCGCAGTTGATCCAGCTCCTGGCGCATCATCATGCGGCGTTCGCCTGCTTCTGCCACACTGCCGGACAGCACCTCAATCTGCTCTTCCAGCTCGTGCTGCAATGCTTCCAGTTCCAGCGGGTCATACTGCTGCCCCTGGCGCTTACAGAACTCATTCAGCAGACGCTCAGCTTCCTGTTGCTCACGCAGGCGCTGCTCCAGTTCACCGAGACGCAAACGCAGCGATGGCAGCTGGTCAGCCTGATGGCGCTGGTTCGCCGCGTCACGCAGCAGGTCGCGGCCGGTTTGCCAGGCATCGCTGCGGCTGACCGGTCCGGCAATTTTATTTACCAGCTCAAATGCCTGTTCGAACTGGCTGTGCGCGGCTTCCGCCACACTCATCTTCTGTTCCAGTTGCAGCAGTCGCCCGGTGGCTTCCTGCTCTTTCGCCTGGAAGATTTCCAGCTGCTCATCTGCATTATCGACACTGAGATCCGGCAACTGGCAGATTTCCTGCGCACGCTGCAACGCCTGCAGTGCCTGCTGGTACTGAATGGCACGCGTTTGCTGCACATCGAGTGCCTGCTGGTAATCGGCGAGCTGGCTTTTCAGCTCATCCACTTCCAGTTCTGCGGCTTCGGCGCGGGCTTCATTCTCTTCCTGCACCTCACGCGCTTCCGCCACCACTTCATTCTGCTCTTCCAGACGATAGGTCAGCTCATCGAGATCGGCTTCATAGCGCTCGATTTTTTCCTGCTGACGCATCGCGGTTTGCACCAGATTCAGGTGGTCGCTGGCACCCTGATAGTCAGTTTCCAGATCGTTTTCTGCGCCAGCATACTCAGCCAGTTCACGCGCCATTTCGATATGGCGATACTGCTCGGCGGCCAGCTGTTTACGGCTGCTGAACAGATCGTTACGCAGTACCAGCGCACCATCGAGGTGGATACGACGTTCGTTGGCATGCCGCATATAGTCGGCGGCAACATAGCTGGTCGCTTCAGAGATCAGATGTTTAAACAGGTCGCGATCCGACTGAGTGACACGAATCGCTTCCAGCGTCATACGGTTTTCGCGCAGTGCGGCTTCCATGTCCTGGAATGCCTTACGCACGCCGCTGTTTTCCGGCAACAGGTAGTCACGCAGTGAGCGGGTAATGGCGCTGGAAATACCACCGTACAGTGAGGCTTCGATCAGACGATAGTATTTGCTGCGATCGCTCGCCGAACGCAGACGGCGCGCGACAATACCCAGATCAAACATCAGCGCGTGGTAGTCAGTAATCGAGTTGTACTGCTTAAACTGCACCCCTTCGATCGCTTCCAGACGCTCTTTCAGGTCGGTCAGCGGCAGTACGCGCGCCTGACGTTCATTCAGCGTTTCGGTAAGCATTTCCGTCGGGTTCATCGCCGTCGGCAGGCCATGAATACTGAACGGCTTGATATCGACCTTTTTGTCACGTCCCGCAACCTGTTGCAGACGCACGCCCACAATCACACGCTGATGACGTGAGTTGACCACGTCCAGCGCCGAGTAACAGACCCCCGCTTTCAGCTTACCGTGCAGGCCTTTATCGCGTGAGCCGCTGGTCGCACCCGCTTCAGTGGTGTTACGGAAGTGCAGCAGTGTCAGATCGGGGATCAGCGCAGTGATAAACGCCGCCATGGTGGTGGACTTACCGGCACCGTTACCGCCGGAGAGCGTGGTCACCAGTTCGTCGAGATCGAAGGTGCGCGCAAAGAAACCATTCCAGTTAATCAGCGTCAGCGAGCGAAATTTTCCGCGTTCAATCATTCCTGTTCATCCTCCGCGTTATCTGCCATCGTGCTGTCGCTATCGTTCTCGTTATCATCGCTTTCATCATTCAGCGTCATACCCGATTCCAGCGCCATCGCTTCACCGTCGCGGATCATGCGCAGCTGTGCTTCGCGCGGATCGTCACCGCTGCGCACATCGGCGCCAAAGCGGAATACCGCTTCGTTAATGCGGAACTTGCTGCTGTCATTGCCCATAAACCACACCATACCTAAACGGCGCAGACGGTTTAATGACGCACGGGTTTTTTCCTGCAGTTTCTGTTTATCGAGATCCGAACCGGTGGAACGCTGATTCACCAGCTTCAGCAGCTTGCTTTCGTCCGCCAGGCTGAACAGCTCGTCATACAGCTCCTGCTGAGTGAAGATACCTTCGTTTGCCAGCCGCTCCGGACTGAGATAGAGGTAGCACAGGATTTTCCCGACCATCATATCCAGTTCAGACAGTACCGAACGCGGGATCAGCGTGGTGGAGCGCGGACGCAGGTAAAAGAAGCCTTCCGGCGCACGGATCAACTCGACGTTGTAGCGCGCGTAGAACTCTTCCAGATACTCCTGATAATCCATCAGGAAGGCGTGATTATCTAACTCTTCGATGCCAATATGGCGCCCTGCACGTAACTGGCTATCCAGCGCCGGGAAAATCGAATTGGCCAGTGCCTGAGCCAGCTTGACCGGCATCACTTGTTCAATATTTGTCGATGACATGTGCCTGCACCTTGGCTCCGTAATCATTAATGACCTGCCATTCAGCGGGCAGGCCGGAGAAATCTGCTTCGGCCACGCCTAAACGCACGGCCTGATCCACCACGATGCGCGCCACGTCGAAATGACGTGCACGCGGATATTGCGCCAGATACTCGCGCATCACCGAGGCTAAGTGGAGCGGTTTTTGCTCCAGTTTGTAAATCTGCAGCGCCGCTTCAATCATCGCTGCAATCTGCTCACGAATTTCATTGAATTCTTCGTATTCCAGCTCAGAAGGCAGCTCACCGGTCACCTCTTCGTTGCGCAGCGTCAGTTCTTCATCACGCATATCGTAGAGACGCTCGGCGTTGGCGTAAGTGAGCGCCCACGGGCTGTCAAAATAGTTCTGCACCGACTGACGCAGGCGCTGGGCGAAGACGCGGTTTTTATCCATATCGATGGCGGTACGGATAAATTTATGCACATGGCGGTCGTAGCCAATCCACAGGTCAATCGCCTGCTGGCCCCAGCTGACAATACGGTCGAGTTTGCTCTGCAGGTCAAACACCAGCTTGTCGACAAAACCGAGGTCCGGACTGCTCATCGTGGCGTCCTGAATACGCAGCAGATTAGCCTGCAGCTTGTCGCCCGCCGCTTCCAGCGTATCCTGCAGTTCGCGCAGGGTGCCGGAGGTTTCCGACAGCAACAGCTCACAGCTGGAGATGGCCGCGCGCCAGTCCTGGTTCAGCAACTGGGCGATATCCTCTTTCACCGTCTGCTGCTGCTCATCCATCATGCGCTGCGTCAAATCGATACTGTCAAAAATCTCCGCGACAGAATATTTCAGCGGCGCAAAGACGTTGCGATGCCAGTGAAACTCATCACCATCCTCTTCCGCTGCATCGGCGGCGCGCTTCAGTTCCTGCGCCACAATCGACAGCTGCATGGAGAGGCGTAAGGTGGAAAATTCGCGCTGACGGATATAGTAATCCGTAATGCCGATGGCCAGTGGCGTCAGGCGGTAAATCGCATTGCCGTCCGTCAGTTCGCTGGTAAAACGGTTGAACAGGCGCTGGCGCACCATATCGTTAATGGCGTTATTGGCGCGCACCTGCACGGTTTCATTGGTTTGTTCGAAGGCTTTACTGACGTGGCGGAAGGCATCGACCAGATCGCCTTCACTCATTTCGCCATCCATGCGCTCGCCGTTAAGGGTGGCGACGGCCAGTAAAAAAGCCAGACGTTCGGTCGGTAAAGTGACGGAAAAATCGTTCTTTCGCGCCCAGGCAACCAGTTCCGGTACAGTCTGGGAAAATTCACTCATAGTGCGTCCTTCTGAATGGGTTTCCGCGCTGTCACGTGGATATAACGCCCTAAACTTAAAAATGGCTCCTGCCGGCAATAACGCTGTTCCATTGCCAACACCTCGTCGAATCTTTCGCTCTGTTTCTCTTTATCGCGCATATAGTCATGGAATACGCGGATGCCGGCACGCTGCTCAATGGTGAAGCCCAGTTCACGCAGCCAGCCGTACACCTGCTCTGGATCGCGCGGATAGTCCGGCGACAGGGTTTTCCGTTTGCGCTTGCGCAAATCCGCCTGCAGATAGCCAAAATTGCCCAGCGTCAGGGTGCGCATGGTCAGGCCATGCAGGTTATAAAACATCAGCGACAGCACACCGCCCGGGGCCAGCGCGTCATACAGCGCCGCCAGCACCTCCTGCGGCTGCGCCACCCACTCCAGCACAGCGTGAAACAATACCAGATCAACCGGCTTATCCAAATGTTGACCAACCATTTGCGCGCTAATTTGTTTGAATTGCATGTTTTCGCTCACACCTTTTTCGGTGGCATGAGCCTGCGCACGCTGGATCATCTCGGCAGACAGATCGCACAACAGCACCTGGTGGCCGCGCGCCGCCAGGCCACAGGCCGTTTGCCCTTCACCGCCGCCGGCATCCAGTACCGCCAGCGGGCGATCGGGCAAGGTGGTTAATAACGCGTCCAGTTCCTGCCACAGGATAGCCTGACGAATACGCCCTTTGGTGGTACCGTAAATATTTTGCGAGAATTTCTCAGCGATATCATCAAAGTTGCGATCCTGCATAAGATTGCGGCTCCAGGTAACTGCCGTGAATTAAAGGGCTATTTTGGCACACACTGGCGTAGAATGAACCTTTCACTCACCGCTTCGTCTTCAGGTGCTGTTTTTTCGGACAAAAGGAGTCAGTTTTTGCTACTTTTCACCCTCAAAAAAATCATTGGCGGCCTGCTGCTGCCCTTGCCTTTCCTGCTGCTGGTGATGGCGACTGGCCTTTTGCTGCTGTGGTTTAGCCGCTGGCAGAAAACGGGGAAAATTATACTCTCTTCCGCCTGGATAATCCTGCTGTTAATTAGCCTGCAGCCGGTGGCCGATCGCCTGCTGAAACCGATTGAAGACAGTTATCCCACCTGGAATGGTGGCCAGTCAGTGAAGTATATCGTGGTGCTTGGCGGCGGCTACACCTGGAACCCGGAATGGGCGCCGGGTTCCAATCTGATCGGCAACAGTCTGCCACGGCTGGTGGAGGGCGTGCGTCAGTGGCGCGACAATCCGGGCGCGAAGATGATCTTTACCGGCTACGCAGCCGCAAAAAATCCCGTCAGTATCGCAGAAACAGGCAAACGCGTTGCCATTACGCTGGGCGTGCCGCCGGAAGATATCATCACGCTGGATAAACCGCGTGATACCGAGGAAGAGGCGCAGGAAGTGAAAAAAGCAATTGGCGATCAGCCGTTCCTGCTGGTCACCTCCGCCAGTCATATGCAGCGGGCGATCATTTTCTTCCATGCTGCTGGTTTGCAGCCGATCGCGGCACCAGCCAATCAGCTGGCAATCACCTCACCGCTTAACTGGTGGGAAAAAGTGCTGCCCGGCAGCAACTGGTTAGGCCACAGCGAACGCGCCTGGTATGAGTCGCTGGGCCGTCTCTGGCAATGGCTGAAAGGTGATGCACCCGCGTCAGTAGAGCCAGGGCAGTAAACCTTCCGCGGCGGCGGTAAATTGCCGCCGGTTAAATTTCCCGGTATCGACAAGGGTGGCGATGGTGTCCCACATCAGGTAGAGCCAGCGCCGCCCGATAAAGGCTTCATCCACTGGCGCGAATTCCAGATAACGGAACAGCAGTGATTCCGCCGCGCCGCCATCCCATAAGCGAAACAGTTCATATTCCCGCGGCGCCCACAGCATGGTGCCCGGATTGACCATGGCCAGCAACAGATCGCTGCGCGCATCTTTCAGCATATTACGCAGGGTGACATTGCCGTGTACCAGTACACAGCTGTCATCAAAATCGCGAAACAACTGTGGCAGTTGCTCGCGGCTGCGATAGAGAATGCGCCGGTCATCATGGGTGAGATCCGGCGGAGTCAGGTTGCTGAGCGTGGCCCACAGCACTTCGACGCGTTGTGCATACCATGCGGCCCAGTGATTGTCCTGCGTGCTGTCGACCGTGCCCACCAGTCCATGACTGTCGATACGGTGCCAGGCTAACAGACTTTCGACGATTTGTTGCTGCAGTTCCGCCCAGCGCTGTGGCGTACGCGTCGGCGCTTCCACCGAAACGCCACCCAGCCGTTCGATCAGCAGCACTTCATGCTGCGGTTTTTGCTGACTGAGTACCACGCCATACACCGCTGGCAGTTTGATGCTGCCTTCACGCGCCAGCATCGAGAGTTTGTAGGCTTCCCGCGCTGCCATCCCGCTATTGCGGTAACACTTTGCCACCAGCGACATGGCATGACCCGCTTTGTCATACAGGGTGAATAATGTCGCGTAAGGTTGTTCAGAGACCGGCTCCAGTCGACTAATGCTTTCGCCCAACACCAGCGCCAGTTCAGCTCGCAACTGTTCCATCACATTACCTCTGTGCGCAATGAGGCTTTCGATCATGAGCGTGGTGACTGGCGATTTCATCGTCACAGATCAAAGTACAGTGAAAAAAGCGGGAACGGGGATGGAGAACAGGAACAGAGATCAGCGGAAACTGCGCCTTCCCCTGCAGATGAGGGGAAGGCGTACTGCATCACTGCATGGCGGCACGCACGCGCTGCAGATCGTCCGGTGTATCGACCCCCACACTGGGAATCGCTTTCGCCACATCGACGTGAATTTTCTCACCGTACCACAGCACCCGCAGCTGCTCTAACAGCTCAATCTGCTCCAGCTGGCTTGGCTCCCAGCGCACATAACGGCGGATAAAACCGGCACGATAGGCGTAGATACCAATATGGCGCAGGAAGTGGTCGCCAATGGCTTCACGCGACTGGGCAAAACGGTCACGTTCCCACGGGATAGTGGCGCGCGAGAAATAAAGCGCATAGCCCTGCGCATCACGCACTACTTTTACCGCATTCGGATTAAATGCCTCTTCGGCACTGGTAATCGGCACAGCCAGTGTCGCCATACCCGCACTGGCACCCGCCAGATTCTCTGCCACCTGGCGAATAATCACCGGGGGGATCATCGGTTCATCGCCCTGCACGTTAACAATCACCGTGTCATCAGCGAACTGATAGTGCTCAATCACTTCCGCCAGGCGTTCAGTACCAGACTGGTGATCGGCACGGGTCATGCAAACTTCACCGCCCGCAGCACGTACGGCGTCAGCCACATCAGGATGGTCCGTGGCAACAATCACCCGCTCTGCACCCGATGCCCGCGCCTTCTCCATCACATGGACTACCATCGGTTTGCCGTGGATGTCCACCAGCGGCTTGCCAGGCAGGCGGGTCGACGCAAAACGCGCCGGAATAATGGCGACAAAACTCATGGATGGCTCTCTTCCAGGGTCATGGTGCGCGCTTCGTTTTCCAGCAGCACCGGAATGCCGTCACGTACCGGAAAAGCCAGACCATCTGGCTTGCAGATCAGCTCCTGCTGCTCTTTGTTGTAATAAAGTTTGCCGTTGCAAACCGGGCAAGCCACAATTTCGAGTAAACGGTGATCCATGGTTCCTCCGTAATGAACCCGGTAATATCAGAAGCTACAGCATATCACAGCGCCAGCCCTCTCCCCAACTGGCGCGCAGCGCGGCGGGTGCATGATCGATCACAACCTGCTGTGCGCCCTGCCAGCGGGCGAAATCGGTAATGGCACGGGTAAGGTCACGTAGCAGAGTGTCGGTCACTTTGACACCCTCTTCCAGCCAGCAGCCTTTGATCTGCAGCACCTGCTCCTTGCGTAGCATTTTGGCATCCAGTCGCCCTTTCAGCGCACCGCGGTGCAACAACGGCAGGACAAAATAACCAAATTTACGCTTCGCTTCTGGCGTGTAGCACTCAATACGATAATCAAAAGCAAACAGTTCCAGTGCACGGCGGCGATCCCAGACAACCGGGTCAAATGGTGACAGCAGCGCGGTATGGGTCGCATTCAGCGGTTTTTCCAGCAGCGGCAACAGCGACTGGTGCAGATACATGTCGCCCAGTTTCTCCACCGTCACAGCCACCACCTCACCACTTTCCAGTGCCTGCGCCAGTACGGCTTTCACCGGCGCGCGTTTGATCCGGTAGTAATCCGCCAGCCATTCTGCGCGGAAGATCCCGAGGCTGCGCATGCTGTTGTACAGCATCTGCTGAACTGCGTCTTCCTCATCCAGCAGATGCAGACCATCATCCCAGTCCGGCAATACGCGCGAACGTAAATCATAAACCCGCTGAAAATTACGCCGCTCCGTGACCATCAGTTCGCCAGCAGTAAACAGATTTTCCAGATGGCGTTTATGCGGTTTCCACGACCACCAGCCCGGCTGATGACCTGGTGCAGTGGCAAAATCCGCCGAGCGCACCGGGCCATTGCTGGCAATATGCGCCAGCAATGCCTCGATCTCCTGCGCATAGTCAGCCACCCATTCAGCATTGTATTTCCAGCCCAGATTGGCCGGGTCGAGCATACGATGGCGCAATAATTTGTAGTCTTCTACCGGGATAAAACAGGCTTCATGCGCCCAGTATTCAAACAACTGACCTTCCGCCAGCGCCTGTTCCAGCCATAACTGCGGATACGCACCGAGCCGGCTGAACAGTACCAGGTAAGGGCTGCGCGCCACTACATGGATCGTGTCAATCTGCAACAGCGACATGCTGCGGATGGTGTTCAGTACGTCAGGGTAACGCGCTTTGCGTTTCGGGGATTTCAGTAGCTGTTGCGCGGCAAGATGTAGCTTGCGGGCTGTTGCCAGAGAGAGATCAAGTGCGGGCATCGTGGCATCCTGAAAAAGAAGATACCACCAGTTTAGCGGCGAATAATTATTCGCCGAATACTTT
The DNA here is from genome assembly GCF_965644245.1 of Erwinia sp. V71. Taxonomy (NCBI): domain Bacteria; kingdom Pseudomonadati; phylum Pseudomonadota; class Gammaproteobacteria; order Enterobacterales; family Erwiniaceae; genus Erwinia; species Erwinia sp. V71. Next base: position 13,135 of record NZ_CBFFRK010000005.1, on the reverse strand, counting down.
ATTTGACCAGAGCCTTAATTTTATCAAGCAGTTCCGCCGCGGCCTGCGCCGGAATATCGGCGTCAACAGGCAGATACCACCAGTTTTCAGCGGCAAACTGACGGCATTTGACGGCATCTTTTTCCGTCATGATCAGCGCCTGTTCTGCGGAGGTCAGCGCACGCAGCTCTGCTTCGCTATAGGCCTGATGATCAGCAAACGCGACTTCTTTTATCGGTGTTACGCCCTGCTGCTTCAGGGTGGAGAAAAAGCGCGGGGGATGACCAATTCCGGCCATTGCAACGATCTGCGGCAGCTCGGTTAACGGTTTGCTCTGACCGGTATGCAGGTTGACTGCCTGACCCGGCTGCAGACGCATGGCAATCTCCGTTCCCTGCACCTCACCACCATTGACGATCACCGCATCGACACTGGCCAGCCGTCCCGCGCGCTCGCGCATGGGGCCGGCAGGCAGCCACCAGCCGTTGCCAAAGCGGCGCACACCATCAACCACGACAATCTCAATATCACGCGCCAGTGCATAATGCTGGAGACCATCATCGGTGACGATAACATCAATATCACCACGCGCCTGCAGTGCCTGCACCGCCTCACTGCGCCCCGGTGACACCGCCACCGGAGCATGTGTGCGCTGGTAAATCAGCACCGGTTCATCACCCGCAGCCGCCGTGGTGGTAGCCTCATCCAGCAATAGCGGATAGCGATCCGCCTTACCGCCGTAACCACGCGATACCACCCCAACACGCAGTCCCTGGCGCTGCAGAGCCTCCACCAGCCAAATCACCACCGGTGTTTTACCATTGCCACCGGCGGTCAGGTTCCCCACCACAACTACAGGCACTGAAGCACGCCACACCCTGCGCCAGCCAAGCTGGTAGCTCAGCCGGATGCCGTTACTGATCAGCCCATATAACCAGCTGAAAGGCAGTAACAGCAGCCACAGCGGTGAACGTCCGCTCCAGATACGCTCAATCATTGACCGAACTGCATTTTATGCAGCTGCGCATAGGCACCCTGCTGGCTTAGCAATTGCTGATGAGTACCGCGCTCAACAATATGGCCATCTTCCACCACCACAATCTCATCGGCTTTCTCGATGGTAGAGAGACGGTGGGCGATCACCAGCGAGGTACGGTTTTTCTGCAGTTCATCCAGCGCCGACTGAATAACGCGTTCAGATTCGGTATCCAGCGCGGAAGTCGCTTCGTCGAGGATCAGAATCGGGCAATCACGCAACAGCGCACGGGCAATAGCGATACGCTGGCGCTGGCCGCCAGACAACAGCACACCGTTCTCGCCAATCACCGTATCCAGGCCATTATCCATTTTGCTGATAAAGTCCATGGCATGCGCCATCACCGCCGCTTTTTCGATCTCTTCGCGGCTGTACTGTTCGCTGCGGGCATAGGCGATATTATTGGCAATGGTGTCGTTAAACAGATGCACGTTCTGCGACACCAGCGCCACCTGATTACGCAGCGAACGCAGGGTATATTCGCGCAACTCATGGCCATCGATCAGGATGTCGCCCTGCTGCACATCATAAAAACGCGTCAGCAGGCTTGCCAGGGTGGATTTACCCGAGCCAGAACGTCCAACCAGCGCCACCGTCTTCCCGGCAGGGATGGACAGGTTGATATTGCGCAGCGCCGGATTATCACGACCCGGATAGGTAAAGGTGACATCACGGAACTCGATATCGCCATTAACGCGTTCAACTTTACGCGTACCGGTATCATTCTCCTGCTCGCTGTCGAGAATCGAGAACAGCGTCTGGCAGGCGGCCATACCGCGCTGGAACTGCGCGTTGACGTTGGTCAGCGATTTCAGCGGGCGCATCAGCGCCACCATGGAAGAGAACACGACGGTAATCGTACCGGCGGTCAGGGTTTCCATCACGCTCGGGAAGCTGGCGGCGTAAAGCACAAATGCCAGCGCCATTGACGCGATCAGCTGAATAATCGGGTCGGAAATAGAAGATGCCGAAACCAGCTTCATGCCCTGCTGGCGCATTTTGTTGCTGACGGAATCAAAACGCTTACTTTCAATTTCCTGGCCGCCAAAGATCAACACTTCTTTATGGCCTTTCAGCATCTGCTCGGCACTGGTGGTCACTTCACCCATAGTGTTTTGCATGTTTTTGCTGATATTGCGGAACCGTTTTGATACCAGGCGAATAGCAAAAGAAACAATCGGCGCCAGTACAATCAGAATCAGCGATAACTGCCAGCTGTAGTAAAACATCATGATAAACAGGCCGATAATCGATGCGCCTTCACGCACCACAGTCACCAGCGCGCCAGACGATGAGGCTGCGACCTGCTCAGAATCATAGGTGATACGCGATAACAGCGTTCCCGTAGACTGCTGATCGAAGAAGGTGACCGGCATGCCCATCATATGACTGAACAGACGGCGGCGCATATTCATCACCACATGGCCGGAAACCCAGGAGATGCAGTAGCTGGAAACAAATCCCGATACACCACGTACCAGCATCAGACCAATCACCGCCAGCGGCATCCATAACAGAACCGAGCTGTCGGCTTTACCAAAACCATCATCAAGTAATGGTTTCAGCAATGACAGCATGAGAGTATCGCCCGCGGCGTTAATGATTAGCGCAATCGCTGACACAACCAGCCCAGCTTTGTGTGGCGCAATCATTGGCCACAGGCGGCGGAATGTCTGCCACGTCGAGAGATCTTTATCCAGATGCATTATTAAACCAGCTTATGATGAAGTAGCCGCTCATTCTACCTGGATTCCCTGGGTACGCCAAACCACTGATGATACCAACGGGGCAATATTTGCTCTCTTAAGCCTTTGACTTGCCATTTTTCGTTACTAAATTGCACGCTCAGCTGACCGGAAAGCGCCGTGTCGTACCACTGATAATCCTGCTGCTGATAACGCTGCACCACCTGAGTCGCAGGCATACGCCACGCGTTATAACGTGCCACAGATGCCAGTGCGGCACTTCCTGCAACATTTCGCAGCAGGAGCGCAGTGGATGAAGTATTACTGCCATGATGCGGCACCTGTAAAATATCGGCCTGCAGCGCCTGCTGATAGCGTGCGACCAGTGCCCGTTCGGCAGGTGCCTCAAGGTCTCCGGTAAGCAGTATGCGCCAGCGCCCGTCGTCCACCAGCAGCACGCAGGAGTCGTTATTCTGCCCTTCCTGATTGCCCGGCAGAGGCCACAGTACCTCAAAATGGAGTGTCTGCCATTGCCAGCGCTCTCCCTGATAACAGGGCAGATGAGGCCGGTTCTTCAGTGCACTGCGTACCGTCAGTTGTGGCCATTCCTGCTGCAGGCTCTCCAGCCCACCGAGATGGTCAAGGTGCTTATGACTGATAATCACCTGTTCAGGTTGTATCCCCTGCCAGCGCAGCCAGGGAGTAATAATCTGCCTGCCAGCATCACCACCTTTCCAGCGATTGCCGGTATCGTAGATCACGGCTTTGCCTCCTCGTGAGATGACAATCGCCAGACCATGCCCGACATCCAGCATATCCAGCCGCCAGTCGGGTTGTGGCATAGCCTGTCGCCAGTAAATCACTGTAACCAGAAGAGCTGTCACGGTGAAAGGCGATGTGCGCCACCAGCAGAAACGCCAGGCCAGCAACGCCAGCCAGCCACTCAGGCAGGCGAACACCGCGGATTTACTGAGTATCAGCCAGCCGGCTGGCAGCCCTTGCAGACAGACAATAACCAAAGCCAGAGATCTGTCCACCAGCCACCATACCGGGCTACTGGCTATTTCAGGTATCAACAGCGCCAGCAGAATCAGTGGCACGGAAACCAGCGAGATCACAGGCACTGCAATCAGATTCGCCAGTAGCGCGCTCATGCTGATGCCATGAAAGATAAAGCCCTGCACCGGCATCAGCAGCAGCATCATGCCGATTTGCAGATGCAGCAACTGCAGCCACCACCAGCGCTTTTGCCGTGTCAGACGTGCAGGCAGCGGAAACCACTGATACCACAGCAGTAATGCTGCGACCGCCAGCGCAGACAACCATAAGCTGTCGGAGAGAATTGCCAGTGGATCGAAGAACAGGATCGTGGCGATACACAGGCTCCAGACCTGCCAGCCGCTGCAACATATCCCCGATACACGCAGCAGGCACCACAGGGTTAATGCCAGCATTGCACGTACCGCGGGCGGATTAGCACCTGCCAGCCAGGTATAGAGCAATGCGACCAGCAGGCTGACAAACAGCGGGTAACGGTAACCAATCCAGTGAGCGGGAAAAAAAATTGCGTGGCACGCGCCAGCAGCCAGCCAAACAGTGCCGCCAGGCCAATGTGCATCCCTGAAATCGCCATCAGATGCGCCGTACCGGTTTCACGCCATAGCGCAGTCACCTCTGCAGACATACCCGCGCGCTCACCAAAGGCCAGCGCACTGATCACTCCCTGCCAGAGCAAGTGCTGATAAGCAGGCAGGGTGGCGTCAATGACACGCTGCCGCCAGCTGCAATCAGCATTGACAGGTTGTAGCGCGAGGATACGACCCGTTAGCGGGCTGTGATTCGCCAGCGCCTGCCGCTGACGGTCAAACTCCCCCTCATTCAGTCGCGCATGCACAGGCCGCAGATTCAGCGTCATCTGCCAGAGCTGACCGACACAGGCATCTTCAAGGCCTGGCGCAGCGTTCAGGATGGCGGAAACCGGTGGGAAGACAGGGTGCTGGTCGACACTCACCAGTCTGACCCGCAGACGCTCTCCTCCCACCAGCCATTGTTCAATCCGGACTTGCGCTTTAACCGGCGTGGTCGTCAGCGATGTGATTTGCTCCAGTGCTTGCCTCCCGGCAAGGCAACACCAGACAAACAACAACAGGGTTACTGCCACCACTTTGCTGGCCTGCCAGCGACATCGCAGTAAGATCAGCGTGACTATCGCCAGACAACTGAGCAGGCCATTTCCGGGTAAATCAGGCAACAGGCAGAGCGGCAACGCCGAGCAGATCATCATCCATGAAAGCTGTGTCACTGAGGCTGCCATCACCCTCTCCCTGTTTACCTGAGCGGGCAGTGTGGCAAAAACAACGCGGGAAGACAGCGGTCAGAAAACAGTTTTACGTAGCGGTTTCCGCGTTTTCGTTAGCGCTTGCAGAGAAGAGACAAAATTGTGCGAAGCAGTACGCAATCACCAGCATCAGGCAAAAAAAAAACGACACCCGTAAGTGTCGTTTTTATGCTTTCCGCTTCGCGGCTGCTTAACCGTAGATATTTGCGCGATCGCGCAGCTCTTTGCCTGGTTTGAAGTGGGGAACGTATTTACCTTCCAGTTCCACTTTGTCACCCGTTTTCGGGTTACGGCCAGTACGAGGTGCACGGTAGTGCAAAGAAAAGCTGCCGAATCCCCGGATTTCGATGCGTTCGCCATCTGCCAGCGTGGTGGCCATGTGCTCCAGCATCTCTTTAACCGCATCCTCAACGACTTTCGCCGGAATATGAGTCTGTTGGCCTGCAAGTCTTTCAATCAGTTCTGACTTGGTCATAAATCCTCCGGTTAATCCCTATGGAATAAGGTTTTGACAGCTTACTACAGAATCCGGGTAACTTGCGCTACCCGGATGCTTAAGTCGATTACTCGCCTTTAGCAGCTTTGAATGCTTCTGCCATAGCGTTAGAGAAGTTACCTTCTTCCTGTTTGGTGTTAACAGAAGCGATGGCATCTTTCTCGTCAGCTTCGTCTTTCGCACGAACAGACAGGCTAACAACGCGGTTTTTACGGTCAACACCGGTGAATTTGGCTTCAACATCGTCGCCAACACTCAGAACCAGAGTTGCGTCTTCAACGCGGTCACGTGAAGCTTCAGAAGCACGCAGGTAGCCTTCAACGCCGTCTGCTAATTCAACTGTAGCACCTTTAGCATCAACAGCAGTCACTTTACCGTTAACAATAGCACCTTTCTTGTTCAGAGAGATGTAGTTGTTGAACGGATCTTCTGCCAGCTGCTTAACGCCCAGGGAGATACGCTCGCGCTCTGCGTCAACCTGCAGAACCACAGCAGCGATTTCGTCGCCTTTCTTGTATTCACGAACTGCTTCTTCTCCGGTAGCGTTCCAGGAGATGTCAGACAGGTGAACCAGGCCGTCGATGCCGCCGTCCAGGCCGATGAAGATACCGAAGTCAGTGATAGACTTGATTTTACCTTCAACGCGGTCGCCCTTGTTGTGGGTCTCAGCGAACTGCTGCCATGGGTTAGATTTGCACTGCTTCAGACCCAGAGAGATACGACGACGTTCTTCGTCGATATCCAGAACCATTACTTCCACTACATCGCCAACGTTAACAACTTTGGATGGGTGGATGTTTTTGTTGGTCCAGTCCATTTCGGAAACGTGTACCAGACCTTCAACGCCTTCTTCGATCTCAACGAAGCAGCCGTAGTCAGTCAGGTTGGTCACGCGACCAGTCAGCTTGGTGCCTTCTGGGTAACGCTTAGCGATAGCGACCCATGGATCTTCGCCCAGCTGTTTCAGACCCAGAGATACACGGGTACGCTCGCGGTCGAATTTCAGCACTTTCACGTTGATTTCGTCGCCAACATTGACGATTTCGCTTGGATGCTTAACGCGTTTCCATGCCATGTCAGTGATGTGCAGCAGGCCGTCAACGCCGCCCAGATCAACGAAGGCGCCGTAGTCAGTGAGGTTCTTAACGATACCTTTAACTTCCATGCCTTCCTGCAGGTTTTCCAGCAGCTGATCGCGCTCTGCGCTGTTTTCGGATTCGATAACCGCACGACGTGAAACCACCACGTTGTTACGTTTCTGGTCCAGCTTGATTACTTTGAATTCAAGCTCTTTGCCTTCCAGGTGCAGAGTGTCACGCACTGGACGCACATCTACCAGGGAGCCTGGCAGGAACGCACGAATACCGTTCAGCTCAACTGTGAAGCCACCTTTAACTTTGCCGTTGATAACACCGGTAACAGTTTCAGCACCTTCGTAAGCTTTTTCCAGCGTGATCCAAGCTTCATGACGTTTAGCTTTTTCACGGGACAGCAGGGTTTCACCGAAGCCGTCTTCTACTGCATCCAGAGCAACGTCAACTTCGTCGCCCACCTGGATTTCCAGTTCGCCAGCTGCGTTTTTGAACTGCTCTGCAGGGATTGCAGATTCAGATTTCAGGCCCGCATCAACCAGAACGATGTCTTTGTCGATAGCAACAACAACACCACGAACGATGGAACCCGGACGGGTTTCGATTTCTTTCAGGGACTCTTCAAAGAGTTGAGCAAAAGATTCAGTCATATTGATAATCTTCAGGATTCTTCAATTTAACGTCCACCTGACATCCTGACGGGTGGGGTTGTTTCACATGCCCCATGACATCCATATCACAGGGTTAAAAATTCAATTATGCGTGTTTTGTCGCATTATTCATGCGGCAACGCGAGTTTTTCGCGCGCATATTGTAGCGCCTTTTCAATCACTTGCTCAATGGTCATACTGGTTGAATCCAGCACCAGAGCATCTTTCGCCGGCACCAGCGGAGCAATCGCCCGATTGCGGTCGCGATCGTCACGCTCTTTTATCTCGGATAAAAGGCGCTCAAAGTTAACACTAAAGCCCTTCTCCTGCAACTGTAGCATACGGCGGTGCGCACGCTCTTCCGAGCTGGCATCCAGGAAGATTTTCACTGGCGCATCAACGAACACCACGGTGCCCATATCCCGCCCGTCAGCGATTAAACCCGGCGCTTCGCGGAAGGCTCGCTGGCGACGTAACAGCGCTTCACGTACGCGCGGGAAAGCGGCGACTTTTGAAGCGGTGTTACTGACTTCCTGGCTGCGAATTTCCGCCGAAACATCTTCGCCTTCCAGAATCACTTCCATTTCACCGTTGGTGGCCACAAAGCGCACGTCCAGATGCGCCGCGATCGGCACCAGCGCTTCTTCCGACTCGATATCTACATGATGATGCAGAGCCGCAAGCGCCAGTACACGATAAATTGCGCCTGAGTCCAACAGGTGCCACTGCAGTGCTTCAGCCATCGCTTTACAAAGCGTGCCTTTGCCTGCACCACTCGGCCCATCAATGGTGATAACCGGGACTGTTGCCGTCATCTCTTTCTCCTGTAGTTCGTCAGACAAATACCGCCGCGCATTATACGCTGCAATAGCCGCGATAGTTACCCCAAAGCATAAGCTCGGGCAAAATAAACAGGAGATTCAGAATTAAGCAGTGAGACACCAGCGACAAAATACCCGTTGCAGCGATGCAACGGGTATTTAAGTTTAGGCCAGCTGGCTGACGCGCGCCAGTTGCTGGAAGTAGTCAGGGAACGTCTTCGCGGTGCATTTCGGATCGAGAATGGTGACCGGCGTGTCGGACAACGCCACCAGCGAGAAACACATCGCCATACGGTGATCGTTATAGGTGCCAATCTCGGCATACTGAAGGGTCGCAGGCGGTGTGATACGGATGTAATCATGCCCCTCTTCCACTTCCGCGCCCACTTTACGCAGTTCAGTTGCCATCGCCGCCAGACGATCGGTCTCTTTAACACGCCAGTTATAGATGTTGCGCATGACGGTAGTGCCTTTGGCAAACAGCGCCGCCGTGGCGATAGTCATTGCCGCATCCGGGATATGGTTCATATCGAGGTCGATGGCGTTCAGTTCTCCACGGCTGCAGGCAATATAGTCATCGCCCCACTCAACCGTTGCGCCCATTTTTTCCAGCACATCAGCAAAGCGGATATCACCCTGCACACTGTTACGGCCGATACCCGTCACACGCACGGTGCCGCCTTTTACTGCCGCTGCGGCGAGGAAATAGGAAGCAGAGGATGCATCGCCTTCCACCAGATAATCACCTGGTGACTGGTACTGCTGGTTGCCACGGATAACAAAACGCTGGTAGTTGTCGTGGGTCACGTCCACGCCAAACGTTTTCATCAGGTGCAGAGTGATATCGATATACGGCTTTGATACCAGATCGCCCTTAATCACAATGGTGGTATCCTGCGGCGCCAGGGGTGCAGTCATCAGCAACGCGGTCAGGAACTGGCTGGATACGCTGCCATCAACACTCACTTCACCGCCGACAAAGCCACCTTTAATATGTACTGGCGGATAATCGGTCTGCTCCAGATACTCTACTGTCGCACCGCCCTGACGCAGCGCATCAATCAGATGACCAATCGGACGCTCTTTCATGCGCGGTTCGCCGGTCAGTACAATGTCGTTATTGCCCAGACACAGCGCGGCCGCCAGCGGACGCATGGCGGTGCCAGCGTTGCCGAGAAACAGTTCCAGCGCTTTATCCGCATGCAATGGCCCGCCGTTACCGACTACTTCACACAAAGTGCGATCGGCAGAGAGCGTATAGCTGACACCCAGTGCGCTCAGCGCATTCAGCATATGTTTCACATCGTCGCTGTCCAGCAGATTGGTCAAACGCGTGGTGCCATTTGCCAGAGCCGCCAGCAGCAGCGCGCGGTTCGATACGCTTTTTGAGCCCGGCAGATTTACCGTGCCGTCGACGCGGGCGATGGGTTGTAACGTCAGGGATTCCAGCATGCGAAATCTATTCTCCATAAAACAAGTGCAATGAAACCTCACCGGGTGGTGAGGTTTCAGTAAGGTCTAAGACAAAGCCGTGTGATGGTTCTTTCGGTAAACGCGATTAACCGTGACGCTTTTCGAAACTCGTCATAAAGTCAGTCAGAACTTTTACCCCTTCCAGCGGCATCGCATTGTAGATGGAAGCACGCATGCCGCCAACCACGCGATGGCCTTTCAGCGCATGCAGGCCTGCCGCGAAAGACTCTTCAAGGAACAGTTTGTCCAGTGCAGGATCTTTCAGCTGGAACGGCACGTTCATACGTGAACGGTTAGCGATCGCCACACCATTGCGATAGAAGTCGCTGCTGTCGATCAGGCCGTACAGCAGGTCCGCTTTTGCCTGGTTACGCTTATCGATTTCACCGACACCGCCCTGCTCTTTCAGCCATTTGAACACCAGACCGGAGAGATACCAGGCGAAGGTTGGCGGAGTATTGAACATCGAGTCGTTATCTGCCAGCACCTTGTAATCAAGGATTGATGGCAGTTCCTGGCGTGCTTTACCCAGCAGATCATCACGGACGATGACCAGCGTCAGGCCAGCAGGGCCGATATTTTTCTGCGCGCCTGCGTAGATCACACCATAACAACTGATATCGAGCGGACGCGACAGAATAGTAGAAGAGAGGTCAGCGACAACCACTTTATCGCCAAAGTCAGGTTCTTCATTGATCGCCAGGCCATCAATGGTTTCGTTCGGGCAGAAATGCACATAGGCGGCGTCATCACTCAGCGCCCATTCACGCATTGGCGCAATGCCTGCCAGACCATTAATCGTGGTTTTGGCATCAATGACGTTTGGCGTGCAGTATTTCTGCGCTTCTTTGATGGCGCTGTGCGCCCAGTAACCACCATCAATATAATCGGCGGTTTTTGCCTGTCCCAGCAGATTTAATGGCACTGCGGCAAATTGCGCGCGAGCACCACCATGGCAGAACAGCACTTTATAGTTGGAGGGGATTTTCAGCAGGTCACGCAGATCCTGTTCGGCTTCCTCAGCGACCTTAATAAACTCTTTGCTGCGATGGCTAATCTCCATAACGGAGGTGCCTAAACCCTGCCAGTTAGTCAGTTCCTGTTCTGCGCGACGCAATACTTCTACCGGCAACATCGCCGGACCGGAGCTAAAATTGAAAACCTGAGTCATTTCCCCTCACCACTGTCAGATCTATTGGTTATGTGTCTGCTATCGGTTTTATCACTGCCTCAGGGTTGCTGCAATCATTTCTCCGGTGACACGGCCCATTTCCCGTGACGCGCCGCAACAGCTTGTAGGGCAATTGCAAACAACAACGATATTTTGTGAGGCGTCTTCACGCTTCATGCATTTGTCACGCAACAAGATCATAAATATGACAGGGTACACAGACGGATGCAGTAAATGACCCGCGCACGCTGACACGGTGTAAATTATTACGCCCGGATAGCGATTACGGCGCAAAACCCGTATCATTGCGCGCTTTCCGCACAACCAATCAAAAGTGGGCCACATGACTCAAACTTTTATCCCAGGCAAAGACGCCGCACTGGAAGACTCCATCGCACGCTTTCAGCAAAAATTACAGGATCTCGGCTTCAATATTGAAGAAGCGTCCTGGCTGAATCCTGTTCCGCATGTCTGGTCAGTCCATATTCGCGACCGCGATTGCCCACTTTGCTTTACCAATGGTAAAGGCGCCAGCAAGAAAGCGGCGCTGGCGTCAGCGCTCGGTGAATACTTCGAGCGTCTCTCCACCAACTATTTCTTTGCTGACTTCTGGCTGGGCAACAGCGTGGCGAACGGTGATTTCGTTCATTACCCGAATGAAAAATGGTTCCCGCTGCCAGACGACAAAAGCCTGCCGGAAGGTATTCTTGATGCGCGCCTGCGTAAATTCTACGATCCGGAGAATGAGCTGGGTGCCAGCGATCTGATCGATCTGCAATCCGGCAATGCCACCCGTGGCATCTGCGGACTGCCCTTTACCCGTCAGTCAGATAACCAGACCGTTTACATTCCCATGAACATCGTCGGCAACCTGTATGTGTCGAACGGTATGTCCGCGGGCAACACTGCGAACGAAGCACGTGTTCAGGGTCTGTCTGAAGTGTTTGAGCGTTATATTAAAAACCGCATCATCGCTGAATCTATCAGCCTGCCAGCCATTCCGGCTGACGTGCTGAACCGCTACCCTAGCGTGGTGGAAGCTATCGCGCGTCTGGAAGAAGAAGGTTTCCCTATCTTCGCTTACGACGCCTCACTGGGCGGTAACTACCCGGTCATCTGCGTGGTACTGTTCAACCCGGCTAATGGCACCTGCTTCGCCTCCTTCGGTGCACACCCTGATTTCGGTGTGGCGCTGGAGCGTACCGTCACTGAGCTGCTGCAGGGCCGCAGCCTGAAAGATCTCGATGTCTTTACCCCACCGACCTTCGACGATGAAGAAGTGGCGGAACACGCTAACCTGGAAACGCACTTTATCGACTCCAGCGGCCTGATCTCCTGGGATATGTTCAAAGACGACGCCGATTATCCGTTCGTCGACTGGTCATTTGCCGGTACTACCGAAGAAGAGTTCGCCACTCTGATGGCCATCTTCAACGCGGAAGATAAAGAAGTGTATATCGCCGACTACCAGCATCTGGATGTCTACGCCTGCCGTATTCTGGTGCCGGGCATGTCCGATATCTATCCGGCGGAAGATCTGCTGCTGGCCAACAACAGCATGGGCGCGTACCTGCGTGACACCCTGCTGTCGCTGCCAGGCAGCGAGTGGGAAAAAGAGCAGTACCTTTCACTGCTGGATCAGCTGGACGAAGATGGTCATGACGACTTTACCCGCGTACGTGAACTGCTGGGCATCGCGACCGGCAAAGACAATGGCTGGTACACACTGCGTATTGGTGAACTGAAAGCGATGCTGGCGCTGGCAGGCGGCGATCTGGAACAGGCGCTGATCTGGACCGAGTGGACCATGGAGTTCAACAACTCCATCTTTACGCCAGAACGCGCTAACTACTACCGCTGCCTGCAAACCCTGCTGCTGCTGTCGCAGGAAGAAGGTCGTGATCCGGTGCAGTACCACAATGCCTTTGTGCGCATGTACGGCAGTGATGCTGTGGAAGCCGCCTCCGCTGCACTGAGTGGTGAAACACCATTCTACGGTCTGCAGACGGTCAACAGCGATCTGCAGGCATTCCCGGCGCACCAGGCGCTGCTGGGTGCTTACGAGAAGCTGCAACGCGCAAAACGCAATAACTGGAAATAACACCCGTCTGTCACCTGAAGTTGCCGTTAACACTCCGGCAACTTCAGGGATACAATTTATCTCCGTTGCTTTCAGTACCTGATTCAATTATCAGCAATCGCCTTTTCCCTTCTTTTTATAATAGATTTATTGCACCACAAAGCCATTTGCAAAATAAAGGTTAAAGGAAAGTAAACACCTGCCGGCGGATTCAAGTTCGAAGTGCAACGCTAAGCCACCTGTCTTAACTCTGCAAAGACCACTGAAGGCTGCCGGAACCCGAGGCATTTTCTTGGCCTGCTGTTCAGTGCTCCC
>NZ_CBFFRK010000004.1:0-86207 GCF_965644245.1 Erwinia sp. V71 | reverse complement strand
GCGTTTTGAACACAACGCCCCGAACAGGCTGTGGCAGATAGATTTTAAAGGCCACTTCCCCTTTGGCGGCGGTCGCTGCCATCCGCTGACTCTCCTGGACGACCATTCCCGCTTTTCCCTGTGTCTGGCACCCTGCACCGATGAACGGCGTGAGACCGTGCAGCAGCAGCTGGTCAGTGTGTTTGAACGCTACGGTCTGCCGGACCGGATGACGATGGATAACGGCTCGCCGTGGGGCGACACCACCGGCGTCTGGACCGCGCTGGAGCTGTGGCTGATGCGCCTGGGTATCCGGGTGGGTCATTCCCGGCCTTATCATCCACAGACGCAGGGCAAGCTGGAACGTTTTCACCGCAGCCTGAAGGCGGAAGTGCTGCAGGGCAGATGGTTCGCGGACAGGGGTGAACTGCAGCGGGCCTTCGACCACTGGCGCACGGTCTATAACCTTGAACGTCCGCATGAGGCACTTAATATGGCAGTCCCCGCCTCGCGATATCAGCCGTCTGCGCGGCAGTACAGCAGCAGTGTAATCCCGCCGGAATACGACGACAGTGTTCTGGTCAGGAAGGTGGATACCAGCGGGAAGCTGCGGGTAAAAGGTATCTGCCTGAGGGCAGGCAAGGCGTTCAGGGGTGAGCGGGTGGGACTGAAGGAGACAGCGGAAGACGGCAGTTATGAAGTGTGGTGGTACAGCACGAAAGTGGGGGTGATCGACCTGAAGAAAAAGTCGATCACCATGGGTAAAGGATGTTAAAAAGTGTTCACCATGTCCCCGAACACCTGTCTGCAATGTCCCCGGACCGTACAACCTCGTGGGGGAGGGTCAGGGAGGGGGAGCTGGCAACTCAGCATCGGAGTCGTTTGCTCCCCCATCCCAGCCTTCCCCCGTTCCACGGGGGAAGGAGCATTAAACCCCCTGAGAATTGGCGTAATTTTCTTACACTTGTCTCATTTAAGACGCGCGTCCGCCCCGCAGTTTGTGATCGCGAGCAATTTCACCTGAAAATAAATTGTGATACTCATCACAATTCAACAACAAACTTTCCTCACCATTTAGTGACTTAAGTCACATTATGTTGACAGCATCGTTTAAATATTCGCCATCGTCTTTTTTTTACACAACAATTCTGTGACAAAGATCACCAAAACAACCCCTAAAGCCCTGCCTGTAGCGTGACGCAGATCACACATCACCCCGGTTACTACGCAGCGTCATATTCGCGTGCTAGAGTCCGCGTGCATACAGTAATTGTGTAACACCGACGGCTCCCCGCCGTGCCTGTCTAATACAAAAATCAACGCGCTCTCTTATTTGTCAGCGCGTACCAATAAGGGGTGTGTTTATGTCCTCAGCAGACTTTAAGATCAAGGTTCAGAGCTTTGGTCGCTTCCTGAGTAACATGGTGATGCCAAATATCGGGGCGTTTATCGCCTGGGGTATTATCACCGCGCTGTTTATTCCAACTGGCTGGTGGCCGAACGAAACGTTCGCCAAACTGGTTGGCCCAATGATCACTTTCCTGCTGCCACTGCTGATCGGTTATACCGGTGGTCGTCTGGTGGGTGGCGACCGCGGTGGCGTGGTCGGCGCAATCACCACCATGGGTGTGATTGTCGGTGCCGATATGCCGATGTTCCTCGGTGCAATGATTGCCGGTCCTCTCGGCGGCTGGGCGATTAAACGCTTTGACCGTGCGGTTGACGGTAAAATCAAAAGCGGCTTCGAAATGCTGGTTAACAACTTCTCTGCCGGTATCATCGGTATGTTGTTGGCCCTGCTCTGCTTCGTCGCCATTGGTCCACTGGTTGAATCGCTGTCACACCTGCTCGCAGCCGGTGTAAACGTGATGGTGCAGAACAACCTGCTGCCACTGACCTCCATCTTTGTTGAGCCAGCGAAAATCCTGTTCCTCAACAACGCTATCAACCACGGCATCTTCTCGCCACTGGGTATCCAGCAGGCCAGCGAAGCGGGCAAATCGATCTTCTTCCTGATCGAAGCGAACCCGGGTCCAGGTATGGGCGTGCTGATGGCTTACATCTTCTTTGGTCGTGGTAATGCCAAGCAGTCTGCGGGCGGTGCAGCGATTATCCACTTCCTCGGTGGTATCCACGAGATTTACTTCCCGTACGTGCTGATGAACCCACGTCTGCTGCTGGCGGTAATCCTCGGTGGTATGACTGGCGTGTTCACCCTGACCGTACTGAACGGCGGCCTGGTATCTCCAGCCTCTCCGGGTTCTATCCTGGCGGTACTGGCGATGACGCCAAAAGGCGCTTACTTCGCCAATATCGCGGCGATTGCCGCAGCCTTCGCCGTCTCCTTCGTGATCTCCGCTATCCTGCTGAAAACCAGCAAAGTGAAAGAAGATGACGATATCGAAGCCGCGACCCGTCGTGTGCAGGAGATGAAAGCGCAGTCTAAAGGCCAGGGCGGCGCCGCTGCCGTGTCGACTGTCGATGCGCTGGGCGATCTGAGCCACGTACGTAAAATCATCGTTGCCTGTGATGCCGGTATGGGTTCCAGTGCGATGGGCGCAGGTGTACTGCGTAAGAAAGTGAGCGATGCCGGTCTGACCAACATCTCCGTGACCAACAGCGCAATTAACAGCCTGCCGGGCGACGTCGATGTGGTGATTACCCACCGCGATCTGACTGAGCGTGCGATGCGTCAGGCGCCACATGCGCAGCATATCTCACTGAGCAACTTCCTCGACAGCGGCCTGTACAGCGATCTGACTGCTCGTCTGGCTGCCGCACATCGCAGCGAAGAGCATCACGACAAAGTGATGACCACGCTCAATGACAGCTTCGACGAAGGCAAGGATCATCTGTTCAAGCTGGGCGAAGGCAATGTCTTCCTCGGTCTGCAGGCAGCAGATAAAGAGCAGGCGATTCGCTTCGCCGGTGAGCAGCTGGTGAAAGGCGGCTACGTGCAGCCAGAGTATGTTGAAGCGATGCTGGAGCGTGAGAAGTTAACGCCAACGTATCTCGGTGAATCCATCGCCGTACCACACGGTACTGTGGAAGCGAAAGATCGCGTGCTGAAAACCGGCGTCGTGTTCTGTCAGTATCCGCAGGGTGTGCATTTCGGTGAAGACGAGGACGATATCGCCCGTCTGGTGATCGGTATCGCGGCACGTAACAACGAGCACATCCAGGTGATCACCAGCCTAACCAACGCGCTGGATGATGACAGCGTGATTGAGAAGCTGGCGAATACCACCAGCGTGCAGGAAGTTCTCGATCTGCTGTCCGGTAACAAATCCGCCTGATTAACAGGTTAACAGGTCGTTCCCAGGGGCTGAGCATGCCCAGCCCCTTTCCCGGGCCAGGCATGCCTGGCCCTTCGTCTTATATATGGGTAACAGCATGAAAGCTTTACATTTTGGCGCAGGTAATATTGGCCGCGGTTTTATTGGGAAATTGCTGGCGGATGCCGGTATCGAACTGGTTTTCGCCGATGTGAATCAGGCCGTGCTGGATGCGCTGAATGCGCGTCACGAATATCCGGTCCACGTGGTAGGCGAGAACGCCAAGGTTGAGATCGTTAAAGGCGTCAGCTCCGTCAACAGCACCAGCGAAGATATCATTGCGCTGATTGTTGAGGTTGATATCGTTACCACGGCGGTTGGTCCACAGATCCTTGAACGCATCGCGGGTAGCGTGGCGCGCGGACTGGCCAAACGCAGTGATAGCGGTAATACCCGTCCGTTAAATATCATTGCCTGTGAAAACATGGTGCGTGGCACCAGCCAGCTGAAACAACATGTGCTGGCGGCACTGTCTGAGCAGTATCACGCCTGGGTTGAACAGCATGTCGGCTTTGTCGATTCCGCCGTGGACCGCATTGTGCCGCCAACCGAAGCCGGTGGCAGCGATGTGCTGGAAGTGACCGTGGAAACCTTCAGCGAGTGGATTGTCGACCAGACCCAGTTCAAAGGCGATCTGCCTGCTATCCCAGGCATGGAACTGACCGACAATCTGATGGCCTTCGTTGAGCGTAAACTGTTTACGCTGAATACCGGTCATGCCATCACCGCCTACCTCGGCCAGATGGCCGGTCACCAGACCATCCGTGATGCGATCCTTGATGACAAGGTACGTCAGGTGGTGAAAGGGGCAATGCAGGAGAGTGGTGCAGTACTGATCAAACGTTATGGTTTTGACGCCGCCAAACATGCCGCGTACATCGAGAAAATTCTCGGCCGTTTCGAAAACCCGTATCTGAAAGATGACGTTGAGCGCGTGGGTCGTCAGCCGCTGCGTAAACTGAGCGCGGGCGATCGTCTGATCAAGCCCACACTCGGCACGCTGGAGTATGGCTTACCACACGACAATCTGGTGATCGGTATCGCCGCTGCGATGCACTACCGCAGTGAGCAGGACCCGCAGGCGCAGGAACTGGTGGCGCTGCTGGAGAAACTCGGTCCACAGGCAACGCTGGCGCAAATCTCTGGCCTCGACGCCAACAGCGATGTCGTGGCCGCGGCAGTTAAGGCGTATAACGCCTGATTGTGACTGAAGCACTGTGCCGGTGGTGAAGGAGTCATCACCGACACAGTTACTGCTTCACGTCATAAGGGTTTATGCCATAATGCGCGCACTTTCGCACACCCTCGATCCCCCTCCAGGGCGCAGTACCGCTGTGCCTCCGGGAGCAATGACAGATATGCAGGCAATAATGGAAGAGAAGCAGGCTTTTGAAAATCGGGTGCTTGAACGCCTGAATGCCGGCCGTTCGGTGAGAAACTTTTTGATCGCCGCCGTAGAGCTATTGGCAGAAGCCGTTAACCTGCTGGTATTGCAGGTGTTTCGCAAGGATGACTACGCCGTGAAATATGCCGTCGAGCCGCTGTTGCTGGGCGATGGCCCGCTCGGCGAACTGTCGGTACGCCTGAAGCTGATCTACGGCCTTGGCGTGATCAGCCGCAGTGAATATGAAGACTGCGAACTGTTAATGGCGTTGCGCGAAGAGCTGAATGACGACAGCACCGAATACCGTTTTACCGACGATGAAATTCTCGGCCCGTTTGGCGAACTGCACTGTGTCGCCGCGCTGCCGCCGCCGCCACAATTCGCCAGCGAAGATGAAGCGTTACGCACCATGCAGCGTCAGCGTTATCAGCAGGTCGTCCGCTCCACGATGGTGTTGTCCCTGACCGATCTGATTTCCCGTATCAGCCTGAAGCAGGCGTTTAAAAAGTAACGCCACCCCACAGCCGTTTTCGTGTATCCTTGCGCCCATAGCATCAATTACGCAGGTATTTATCATGAAAGTGCAGGAAAAAGCCGAAATTAAACGTCTGAGCGATCAGCTCGACGCCCTGAATCACAAAGAGCCAGCCCTGCTGGAATCCGGCGACGCCGAGAAGCTCGGTGAATTGCTGAAAGAAAAAGATAAGCTGGTGACCGAAATCGAACGTCTGCGTGGCGTACGTGACCAGAAGCTGAGCAAAGAAGCGCAGAAACTGCAGCAGCTGCCGTTCAGCCGCGCGATTACCAAGAAAGAGCAGGCGGATCTCGGTGGTCTGAAAAAATCCGTACGCGGCATTGTGGTGGTGCACCCGATGACTGCGCTGGGCCGCGAAATGGGCCTGAAAGAGATGACTGGCTTCGCGAAAAAAGCGTTTTAAGACCTCTTCTGCCCGGCGATACACACCCATTGCCGGGCCACGCCTCTGTGCTAACTGCGGCGCTATCTTGTAGTCTCATTTGCGCTTCGCCATTAACGTCCTTGCTTATCATCGGTATCCCGAAGAGGGCAAGATATGGTCGACGCTACCGGAGCATTCCTCACTTCCGACGGTCCCTATATTCAGTCGATACTGCATTTGACGAAGGATCTGAAAGACGCTGCACGCTGTAATGATGCATTCAGTATCGACTGCCTGTTTACCATGGCACTGGAACAGGATAATCCGAACCGGGAAGCCGCAGCTGCCTTTCTCTTCGATTTATATAGCGGCCAGGAAGCGCCTCTCCAGGGGGAATGCTTCAGAGAACAGCTGGCTGAAAAAGCGTTAAATCTGTGCCAGCTGGTGTTCAAAATAGCACACAACCCAATCGATATTCCGGCAAAGCTGCTGTTAATGGGGGGATTTGAAACGCAAAGCGATTCAGATGAGCGTGCCAAAGTGCTCGACCGCTTACAGGCAAATCATCACTTTCTTAAAACGATGGTGCAGATGGAACAGCCAGCCGACTCAACAATGTTTAACACGAACCGCTGCGTCACCAACAGCGAGCTGAATGCGATGGCTAAAATACTAAATTCCCCCGTCGCCAGCCTGACCACTTTTCACCCAGCCCGTTCCGCATCACAGAACCAGAGTGAACTGACGGTATTATTTGCGCCGGACCGCCAGCAGGTGGATGCTATCCCGCTGATAATCGGGGAACACTGGCTGCTGTGGGTCATATTCACGAACGATGATGGAAAGCGTGGATCGCTATTCTTTGACAGTCTGGCGACATTGTCTGCTGAAAAAAAACCGCTCTCAATGGTATGGCGAAGATGTGTGGTTCGGCAAAGCCTGTCTGGGTTGAACAGAATCTGCAGGATAACGCACCTAACGGCTGTGGCGTGTTTGTCATGAAAGCCATGCGAAACATCAGCAAAGATCCCAGCTATCCTGAGCGGGCGCTGAAAACGGTTATCCGCGACTACAGCGTGCTTGATGAATACCAGCAGAAAAGCAATATCCGGCGCGAACGCGCTGCGCTGTTGAGTGCAGCCGTCGACCATGCCATTCAGACGGAGTCATGCAACCCGTCATCGGACGAAAAAAAAGCACCGGAAACCGATGCTTTTTTGCAGGAAAAAGCGCGCTTAACGGCGCTGCACGTAAGTGATCGCCAGCGCGACCGCCAGCACCAGCCCTTTAATAATATCCATCGCATAGTAAGGCACGGATAGCATCACCAGACCATTTTGCAGCACGCCCAGGATCACCGCACCCAGCAGCGTCCCCAGTGCATTCGGTTTACCCGCGCCCGCCAGCGACAGCCCAATCCATGCCGCGGCCACGGCATCCATCAGATAACCGCCGCCCGCATTCACCTGCGAGGAACCGATACGCGATGCCAGCAGAATGCCGCCCAGCCCCGCCAGCAGCGATGCCAGCACATAAGCGGCCACACGATAGCGCGTGGTACGAATACCGGAAAGGCGCGCCGCCTCCGGGTTGCCGCCAATGGCATACATACGGCGACCATGCTTGGTCAGCGACAGCCCCAGCTGCGCCACCACGGTGACCACCAGCATAATAATCACGATGGTCGGCACCTGACCCAGCAGGGAGAATTCCGCCGGAATGGTCCCTTCCGCCATATCACCGCTCGGCAGCACCATGTTTTCGGTAATCGAGCCGCCAAAGCTGTAGGTCATCGCCACGCCCTGCACCACAAACAGACTGGCCAGTGTCGCCAGCATATCGGGAATGCGCAGCACCACGATCATAAAGGCGTTAAACAGCCCGACCAGACAGCACAGCAGCAACGTCAGGGCAATCGCCGAGGTCGAACCGTAGCCGTACCAGACAAACAGTGAAATCACCAGCGAGTTCGCCAGCGACGCCGTCGACCCGACCGACAGGTCAAAGCCGCCAATCGTCAGCGAGATCGACACGCCAATGGCAATAACCGTCACAATGGCGATGGAGCGCAGAATGTTGATGATATTGTTCGGGTCGAGGAAGCTCTCCGATGCCAGGCCAAAGCCTGCGATCAGCGCCACTACCGTCAGCAACATTCCCCACTTATAGAGAAATTCAAAAACCTGGTGACGCCCGGCTGGCGCACCTTTCAGGGAAATATCTTTGCTGCTCACGCAGGTGTTCCTCCGGTGGAATAAAGTAAAAGCGTCTCTTCGTCAGCGGTACGCGCGTCCATTTCCGCCACAATACGGCCATCCCACAGCACGCAAATGCGATCACACAGACCGACCAGTTCGGCGAATTCACCCGAGGCATAAATCACCCCTTTGCCTTCGCGTGCCAGCTGATCGATCAGCACAAATAAATCTGTTTTGGCTTTAACATCAACGCCTTTGGTCGGCTCATCAAAAATCAGCACATCCGCGTTATTGCGCAGCCATTTGCCAATCGCCACTTTCTGCTGATTACCGCCCGACAGGCGACGCAGTATCTGCTGCGGACCAGTGGTACGCACACCGAGCCGCGCGATCACCTCTTCCGCCCAGCGCCACGCTTTACGGCGATTGAAAAAACTGAGGCGCGAGAAGCTGTTATCAGCGGTGATGCTCAGGTTCATACTGACCGGCTCTTCGATAAAAATGCCTTCTTTGCGCCGCTCTTCCGGCACCAGCGCCACCCCTTTCTCGACAGAATCATGGGGTGACGACGGTTTCCAGGCTTTGCCGTGCAGCTGACCGGCACGTACCTGACTGCGGCTGGCGCCAAACAGTGCCTTACACAGTTCCGTTTTGCCCGCGCCCGCCAGACCGGCAATACCGAGGATTTCCCCTTTGCGCAGCGACAGCGAAATATCATGCAGCAGGGCGTCATCGTGCAGCCCTTCGATGCTCAGCAGCGTCTCACCGTTGCAGGCGGCACGGCGCGGCGGATAGATATCATCCAGCTGATGACCGAGCATTTTTTCCACGATTTGCTCACCGGTCAGATGCTGCATTGGCCCGGTCTCAATCAGGCGGCCATCGCGCAGTACCGTCAGCTGGTCGCAAATCGCTTTCAGTTCGTGAATACGGTGGGAGATAAACACCACACCAATGCCGTTCTGCTGCAGGCGACGTACGACCGCGAACAGGCGTTCACTTTCATGCTGATCGAGCGGTGCGGTAGGTTCATCGAGGATCAGAAAGCGGCAGTGGTGCGACAGCGCACGCGCCAGCAGGATTTGCTGTTTCTCCGCCAGTGAACACTGATCAATACGGCGACGCACATCCATCTGCACATCCAGCTGCGCCAGCAGCTCGCGCGCCTGACGGCGGATCGCACTCCAGTTATACAGCTGGCCGTTTTCCGCCAGCAGGTCCAGCATAATGTTTTCCGCCACGCTGAGCGTTGGCACTAGCGCCACATCCACTTCCTGCTGCACCAGGTGAATACCCAGCCGTTTGGCATCGCGCGGCGAGTTGATCGCCACCGGCTGACCGTCGAGCAGAATGTCACCCTGATAGTGGTTATGCGCGCCCGAAAGAACTGCCATCAGCGTCGATTTCCCCGCACCATTCGCTCCGGTCAGGGCATGGATCGAGCCACCTTCAAGGGTAAAATCCACCTGCGTCAGCGCAGCAAAACCGCCAAAAGCGATGGAAATGTTGTGCATTTCAAGGCGATTTAACGCAGTCATTGGGATTTTTGCTCTCGGCTGTCTGTGATGAATTCGTCGCATTCTTATCGGAATGATTTCCATCGGCAACGAATGAAAGTGCATAAGCTAACACAAAATGTTATTAGCCATCCAGACATCCAGACATAACAGAGAGATCACGCAATAAAGGTGCTGATTAGCAGAATGAATCGCGTCCTTAGCTGCAGAAGAGCAAAAGGATCTGCTGGCAGTGATTGCGCTGCGCTTAACGGTGAGAAAAAATAACAAATTCAGCGCTGCCATTAACCGAATTAGCGCAGACGGGGTTACACTGCTGCGGTTTTCGCTGGTAATCACTTTTTCGCCTCAGGAGGCAACAGTATGAATGAAGGCCCATTGACCGACAAAGAGCTGCAATGGCTTGAGACGCTGCTGGAAGAATATGGCAACGACGACTCGATACTGGATGTCGCTGAACTGGATGGTCTGCTGACGGCAGTGCTTTCCGGCCCAACGGCGGTGGAACCCAGCCAGTGGCTGGTGGCAGTGTGGGGCGGTGAAAAGCGTGTGCCGAAGTGGAAGAATGAACGTGAGATGAACCGCTTTATGGATCTCTGCTTCCAGCATCTGAATGATATTGCCGATCGTCTGGCGGATTTCCCCGACCAGTTTGACCCGCTGTTTGGCGTGCGTGAAATGGAAGGTCAGGAGTTTGTCGTCGCTGAGGAGTGGTGCTTTGGCTATATGCGTGGTGTGGCGCTGAGCGACTGGTCAGCCCTGCCTGCATCACTGCAACCGGCGCTGGATGCCATTGCCCTGCACGGCACCGAAGACGGTGCGGAAAAGCTGGATCAACTGGATGCGGACGAGATGGAAGAGAGTATCGCCGCGATTCGCCCGGCGGCGCTGGCGCTGCATGACTACTGGCTGACGCAGCCGGAGGCCGTTCCATCCCCGCAGCAACCGGTGGTGCTGGATGCCAAACCAGGACGTAACGATCCCTGCCCATGCGGTAGCGGCAAAAAGTATAAGCAGTGCTGCCTGCATTGATGGTGTCGTTCGAAGATGGATGTGGCGGGGATCACTGAGCTTGTTCCTTCCCCCATGAGATGGGGGAAGGAGCAACGGATTACTTAGCAGACGCGAAACGTGCCGCCGCTTCGTCCCAGTTCACCACATCCCAGAAAGCTTTGATGTAGTCAGGACGTTTGTTCTGATATTTCAGGTAGTAAGCGTGTTCCCACACATCCAGGCCAATGATTGGGAAGCCTGAAGTACCGGAGATCGCTTCACCCATCAGCGGGCTGTCCTGGTTAGCAGTAGATACTACCGCCAGTTTGCCGTTCTGCTTAACCAGCCACGCCCAGCCAGAACCGAAACGGGTTGCCGCTGCTTTTTCAAAGGCTTCTTTGAACGCGTCCACGCTGCCGAACTCGGCTTCGATTGCGGCTTTCAGATCACCCTGCAGGGTGGTGCCTTTTTTCAGACCTTTCCAGAAGAAGCTGTGGTTAGAGTGACCACCTGCGTTATTACGCAGCACAGTTTTCTTATCAGCAGGCACCTGATCCAGTTTGGTGATCAGTTCATCAACCGGCAGGTTAGCGAACTCAGTGCCTTCCAGCGCCGCGTTGGCGTTGTTGACATAGGTCTGGTGGTGTTTGGTGTGATGGATTTCCATCGTCTGCTTGTCAAAATGCGGTTCCAGTGCGTCGTATGCGTAAGGCAGGGATGGCAGTGAATAGCTCATGTTCATCATCTCCATTAATGTTGGGCGGCGCTCTGAGTTTTGGGTTAGCACCGCGTAAGCAGTCGGATCATTATAGTTAAATAAATGATCTCGAAAAGCGTAATCAATGCCTTTTATTTTATATGGTTATTACACATAGGGAAATTCAGCTCCACGCCTCAGATGCCATTGCCATATCATCGGATGGGTCATCACTGTCATCACTATCGTGATCACTGTCAGTGTCATCTGAGCTGCCCTCAAGTGCGCTTTGATGCACTTCCGCCAGCGGGTGATCAATCGATACGGTGACCGTCTCCAGCCTGACACCGGATGATACTAACAATTCAGTGATCGTTTTCGTGACCTCAGCAACGGACTGGCAGGTGGAAACCGTAATGCACTTATTGGTCTCGAGGTAATTATGCGCCACGCTTCTGACGGGCATCCCCATGACGTTGTCTTCTGAGCCAGGATTCAGAATTAGCAGGTGCTGCCGGTAATCAAACAGCCAGCCAAGAAACTGCGCAACGGGTATCTCCGCCCGCAGGTTGCCACTGTCGCCACCCAGCTCATGGAACTGGCAATCCGGCGAAATGGCATATAACAGAACGGAGTGATTATCTTGCTGCCAGTTAAAGGTGATCATCAGCAGTTGCTCTGGATTCACAGGATTGGGCCTCGGACGCAATAACATCGCATAAGTCAGTGCAACCAGTTCGCCACACTGCACATTAAGCGTAATCTGCGCCCGGGAAGTATTTGGATCGGTATGATCACGCATTGCCCGTGTGCTACGGTGGCTAAATCTGAGCCAGCCTGCATTTGGCGGCGGCACTGTGGCATTGAGTTGCGCTAATTCCTGCGCCTTCTCCCCCTGGTAGACCCTTGCTACAATCTCAACAAATTGCTGTTGTTGCAGGTTTGCCGGGCTGGAGATGCTCAGCTGCTTGCGATGAATACCGATAATCACCCGTTCGCTGATTGTTTGTCGCAGCCTGTGCAGTTTCTCCTGCCGGACATCGATGTCCACCGCCGTGCCCGTCGCATCTGCGCTGTTAACACGGAATAATCCCCAGCCAGATAAGATCTCAAATGCCGCAGCAACTTCCTCCAGCGGCCTCGGAAAAGGCTCAGGGATCATAATCTTAAGCTGCTGTTTGTTACCCGCCAGCAAACGGCGAAGATGCTGTGATGCCTCAAGCAGCTCGTCACGTTGAAATGGGGTATCCGTTTGTGATCCATAGACCATGCTTCCCACTAAACCGACAACATGTTCAGCGGAAAAAGTATACGTCGGGTGCGAAACAGATCCAGACTGCCCGGCCGGGCGCCTGCCAGCGACTGGCGTCTCACGGAAGAAATCATTCACCATACTGGTCAGCGCATTAAGCGGTCCAGGCGATGTCTGCACCTGCCTCAGTGACTGATTAAACGCCGGGAAACCGCAGGCAGATGGCATTTCCTGATGCTGAGACGCCACATGTTCTGCTGACATCCATGATGAACCAACCACAGGCTCAGGTGTGGTGAGGTTAAACTGTGCAGGCGTATTCCCCACTAAGGCGACGTTGCCATGCAGGCTACTGGCATTCAGGGCGGGTGGCTGAGACTGATCAAACGTCAGCGCCCTGGTGGTGGGAGTACAGGGCACTAACTGGCTATCCATGTCACTCATCTTGCTCTCCTCTCTGGTGGCTAACCCGACATTGAGTGGGTGAAATAATAACCAGCCACATTCCACAGGTCAGCGACCAAAAAGGAAAAGAGCGTTTTTCATAACAGAATGACGGCAGAAGCCGTCATTTTTACGTGATTTCGCTAATTTTATCGCACCAGCGCTGCCAGCGATTTATCCAGCGCACTCACCAGCCAGTCAATATCGCTCTCCTGGAACGCCAGCGGTGGACGCAGCTTCAGCACGTTGCCATACGGACCCGCGACGGAAGTCAGCACATGGTGCTCACGCAGTTTCTCAATCACATCCAGCGCCAGGGCTTTATCCGGCGTTTTACTGGCGCGATCTTTGACCAGCTCAAAGCCGATAAACAGCCCGGCGCCGCGCACATCACCGACACACTCATATTTATCCATCAGCGTCTTCAGTGCCGTCAGCAGCTTATCACCCACAACCCGGCTGTGTTCCTGTAGCCCTTCCTCTTTAATCACTTTCAGTACCGCCTGCGCCGCCGCCATCGCCACCGGATTGCCACCAAAGGTGTTGAAATACGGAATTTCATCACTGAATGCCGCAAGTACATCGCTTTTCGCCAGCAGCGCGGAAACTGGAATACCATTGCCCATCGGTTTGCCAGTGGTCACCACATCCGGCACCACGCCATGGCGTGCAAAGCCCCAGAATGCGTCGCCGGTACGGGCAAAACCCGGCTGCACTTCATCAGCGATAAAGATGCCGCCATTGTTGTGCACCACCTCAATCGCCTGCTGCAGAAAACCCTTCGGCCCCGGCAATACGCCATCTGAGGAGAAAATCGAATCAGCCAGGAAACCGGCGAACTTAATGCCATGCGCCGCCATATCATCAATTTGCTTCTGAATTTCCGCAGCGAACCAGGCGCCGAGATCCGGCGCATTCACCCGGTAGCGATCCGGCGGCGGCACCAGGCGGGTAGTGGCAGCCAGCGCCTGGCCAGTGCCCAGTGCCGGTGAGGCGCCAGACGTCAGGTCGCTGGTGCCATGATACGCTTCCTGGCTGACAATAATGCCGGTGCCGCCGCTGTAAGCACGCGCTACACGAATCGCCAGGTCATTCGCTTCCGAACCGGTGCACATATACATTGCCCGGTCGATTTCGCCCGGCATAGTCGCCAGCAGCTGCTCTGAATAGTCGAGAATGGCTTCATGCAGATAGCGGGTATGGGTATTCAGCATCCCCATCTGCTGATGCACCGCCTCTATCACTGCCGGGTGACAGTGACCAATACTGGCGACATTGTTATACACATCAAGGTACTTATCTCCGGCCGCATCCCACAGATACTGGCCTTTACCGCGTACCAGATGCACGGGCTTGCGATAAAACAGACGATACGATTCACCGAGCACTTTGCTGCGTTTATCGGTCAGCTTGCGCACATCGGCATCGAGGCCATCGGCGTGTTCTGCGCGAAAACTGTTGGTATCCATGATGGTCGAACGTGTAGCCATGATAACTCCCGTTGCGAAATGTAGTGTTGCCTGACGGCGCAAAGTCATTCTTCTGCACAACCTGTGACCTATCATGGCGCATTTTTGCCAAAATGCAACCAAATACACAAATACAATAAAATACACATATGCAGAGAGACGCGTTGTCAGGTAAGCTGGAGTGATTCACTGGCAGGGAACCCAATATCATGCTGCAGGAAACCCGTTTACATCGCATCCGCGCGTTGCTGAGCACGCTGAATCAGGTCAGTACCGAGAGAATTATCAAAGAGTTAGGTATTTCACGTGAAACCGCACGGCGCGATATCATTGAACTGGAAGCACAGGGACTGGCGCGCCGGGTACATGGTGGCCTGGTGGCAACCGACAGCGTACCGGAACCACCACTGACCGTACGCAGCACGGTGATGGCACGCGAGAAACGCGCCATCGCCCGCGCAGCCGCACAGCGCTTACAGTCCGGCCAGACCCTGTTCCTCGATGCCGGCAGCACCACCACTATGCTGGCGGATGAGCTGCGTTCGATGTCCGGCTTAACCATTATCACCAACAGCCTGCAGGCGGCGCTGCGGCTGAGTGCCGGGGAAGAGCATGAGACGCTGAATAATGAGGTGATCCTGCTTGGCGGCAGCATGATGGCCGGGGCGCAGCAAACGCGCGGTGAACTGACAATTGCCGAGATTACCCGCTGGCGCGCGGATGTGGCGCTGTTATCGCCCGTCGGTGTCGACAGTCACAACGGTGCCAGCAGCTTTCATCCGTATGAGGCCGCCATTGCCCGCGCGATGACGCAGCAGGCTAAACAGTTGATCCTGCTGGCCGATCACAGCAAGCTGGGCGTTACCAGCCGCCGGATATACGCCACCAGCAGCGAAATCAGCCTGCTGGTGACCGACAGCGAAGCGCCCAGACAGGCGGCGTTTACCGCACTGCAGCACAAGCTGCCGGAGATTTTGCTGGCTTAAACCAGCCGTTGTGGATGGGTATAGACGGTGGCGCGGCCCGGCTTACTGAAGCCAACCAGCGTCAGATTACTGCGTTCTGCCACCTCTACTGCCAGTCGGGTGGCCGCAGAAACAGCAAACAGAATTTCGACGCCGCACATTGCCGCTTTCTGCACCATCTCATAGCTGGCGCGGCTGGAAACCAGCACCGCACCCGGCCCCCACTGCTGCTGGCTGCGGTAACCCAGCAGTTTATCCAGCGCCACATGACGCCCGACATCTTCACAGCCACCCGCCAGCTGCCCGTCTGGCAGTACCCAGGCCGCAGCATGCGTGCAGCCGGTAAACTCGCCCAGCGGCTGATAGTCACGCAACTGGCCAAGTGCACAATCCAGCTGCGCCAGCGCAAACGTCTGACTAAACGGCAGCGGCTGCACCGGTTTACCGATTTCCGCCAACTGCTCGACGCCGCAGACGCCACAACCGGTACGTCCCGCCATCGCCCGGCGCTGCTCTTTCAACCCCATAAAGCGCCGGCTGGACAGCTCCACCTGCACCTCAATCCCGTTGCAGCCGTTAACAATATCAATGCCAAAAATATCGCCGGGCGCGGCAATAATTCCTTCCGAGAGCGAAAAACCGATAGCAAACGCTTCCAGATCTTTCGGCGACGCCATCATCACCACATGTGAGATACCGTTATACACCAGCGCCACCGGCACTTCGTCGGCCAGCCAGTCGGCCTGCGGCTGTTGTAAATCCGCCTTTTGCCACACCTGCACGGCACTCATGCCGGGCAGATTTTCTGCGGCCTTCGCCTGCTTATTTTTCACTTTTAGATCACCTTCAGTGCCACGTTGCGCCCACGCCGGCAATTCTGAACCGATCCCCCCACAGACGCAATTGCTAAAATTTTGAGCAGAAATGCAGCAGTATGGCTGCTATCATCAGCCACTACGCCTCCTGCGTGTATCGCGCGTCAAACCACAGGAAAACACTGATGAGTATTCGCATCATCCCGCAACGGGCGGCAGAAGAGAGCGGACAGCCCGCAGTGGAAAGCATTCCGCCGCTGCTGTTCCCCAGGCTGAAAAGTTTGTACCGCCGCCGGGCTGCGCGTCTGCGCGACCTGGCAGCGAAAAACCCGCTGGGCGACTATCTGCGCTTTGCTGCGGTGATCGCCGAAGCGCAGGAAATTGTGCTGTATGACCATCCGCTGAAGATGGATCTGCATGCCCGGCTGGTCGCGACTGCCGCCAGTGGTAAGCCACCGCTCGATATCCACACCCTGCCGCGCGATGCGCACTGGCAGCGTCTGCTGCATTCGCTGATTGCCGAAATGAAACCGGAAATGAGCGGGCAGGCACTGGCGGTACTGGAAAATCTGGAAAAAGCCTCCGCACCGGAGCTGGAAGCGATGGCCAGCGCCATGCTCAGCCACGAATTTGCCCAGGTCAGCAGTGATAAAGCGCCCTTTATCTGGGCGGCGCTGTCGATTTACTGGGCGCAAATGGCAGCACTGATCCCCGGTAACGCACGCACCGAAGCCGGTTCACAACGCCAGTTTTGCCCGGTATGTGGCAGCGTGCCGGTCAGCTGTGTGGTGCCGATCAGCGCCGGACAGCAGGATCTGCGCTATCTTCACTGTAATCTGTGCGAAAGCGAATGGCATGTCGCCACGGATAGCTGCAGCAACTGCGAGCAGAAACGCGATTTGCATTACTGGTCACTGGACAGCACCAGCGGGCGGGTAAAAGCCGAAAGCTGTGGCGATTGCGGCACCTACGTCAAACTGCTGTACCAGCAGCAGGACCCGGCGCTGGAAGCCGTCGCCGACGACCTGGCCTCACTGGTGCTGGATGCACGCATGGAGCAGGAGGGCTTTGCCCGCAGCAGCCTTAACCCGTTTCTGTTCCCGGGTGAATAGCCTGACGGGTGAAGGATGCATTCCCGTATCATCATCAGCAATGGAGGAGCGTAATGAAACTGATCGGCAATTACACCAGCCCTTATGTGCGTAAAATTTCCGTCATCATGCTGGAAAAAGGCATTACGTTCGAATTCGTCAATGAGTCGCCATGGCATGAAGGGAGCCATGTTCCGCACTATAACCCGCTGGGAAAAGTGCCCGCGCTGGCGGTCAGTGCCGATGAAATCTGGTATGACTCGTCGATTATTGCCGTGTATCTTGAGCATCTGAACATTGACCCGGTATTGATCCCGCGCGACCCTCTCGCCTCGCTGCAGGTACGGCAGCTTGAGAAGCTGGCAGACGGTGTTTGTGATGCGGCGCTGGTGATTGTGCGCCACCAGATGCTGCCACCGGAGCAGCAGTCGGAAGCAGAATTACTGCGCCAGCGCGGAAAGATTTTGCGCGGGCTGGATGAGCTGGAACGGCATGCGGCACAGGGGAAATGGCTGAACGGGGAAGCGCTGACGCTGGCGGATATCGCCACTGCCTGCACCATTGGTTATCTGAACTTTCGCCGCGTGGTGCCGAACTGGTGTGTTGATCGCCCGGCGCTAATCAAACTGGCGGAGAAGATGTTTCAGCGCGAGAGTTTTGCCCGCACGGTGCCGCCGACGGCATAAGTGCCGCTGGAACAGAACCTCAGGCGACTGAGAAGACCAACGCCCAGAGAACACGGGCAGAAGAGGAAAGCGTCCCGCGCCAGGGATGGCGCGGGCCGAGCGGTCAGGATGACGAATAGCGACTTTCCGATCGGCCCGTGTTCCCTAGGCCTGCACGGTGTATCAGACATCAGGAGCCGGGTACGGCTCCCTTTCAGACCCTTACTGCAGCAGCGAAATATCCGCCACCTGCAGGAACAGCTCGCGCAGTTTCGCCAGCAGAGTCAGACGGTTAATGCGCACCGCCTGATCGTCAGCGTTTACCATCACTTTATCGAAGAAGTTGTCCACCGACTCGCGCAGCTGCGCCAGTTCGATTAACGCATCCTGATAACGGCCTTCCGCAAAGTACGGCTGCAGTTTGCTGCTCAGCGCGGTGACGAAGGTCGCCAGTTGGATCTCTTCGTTCTCCTTCAGCAGCGACGCCTGCACGCTGTCATTCAGCGTTTCGGTAGATTTCGCCAGGATATTTGACACACGCTTGTTGGCCGCTGCCAGCGCCGCGGCTTCTGGCAGCGTACGGAAGTGCGACACCGCCTTCATACGCGCATCAAAGTCCGCCGGACGGGTTGGACGACGCGCCAGTACCGCCTGCAGCGTATCCACGCTGTGGCCCTCTTCCTGATACCAGCTGCGGAAACGACCGAGCATAAAGTCGATCACGTCATCAACAACCTGCTGATTGCTCAGCTTGCTGCCATACAGACGCACGGCTTCTTCGGTGAGTGTCTGCAGATCGAGCGGCAGGTTTTTCTCCACGAGAATACGCAGCACGCCCAGCGCAGCACGGCGCAGTGCGAACGGGTCTTTATCGCCTTTCGGATGCTGACCAATACCGAAAATACCGGCCAGGGTGTCCATCTTATCGGCAATCGCCAGCGCACAGGCAACCGGATTAGACGGCAGCTCGTCACCGGCGTAACGCGGCTGATACTGCTCGTTCAGTGCAACCGCAACGTCTTCCGCTTCGCCATCGTGGCGCGCGTAGTGCATCCCCATCACACCCTGGGTGTCGGTAAATTCGAACACCATGTTGGTCATCAGGTCGCACTTCGACAGCAGACCCGCACGGGTTGCATGCGTGACGTCAGCACCGATCTGTCCGGCAACCCAGCCCGCCAGCGCCTGAATACGGTCCGTTTTATCGCGCAGCGTACCCAGCTCTTTCTGGAACAGTACGGTTTCCAGACGCGGCAGGTGATCTTCCAGACGCTTTTTACGGTCAGTGTTAAAGAAGAACTCGGCATCGGCGAGACGCGGGCGCACCACTTTCTCGTTACCGGAGATAATCTGCTGCGGGTCTTTCGACTCGATGTTGCTGACGAAAATAAAGTTCGGCAGCAGTTTGCCGTCGTTGCCATACACCGGGAAGTACTTCTGATCGCCCTTCATGGTGTACACCAGCGCTTCGGCTGGCACCGCGAGGAATTTCTCTTCGAAGGTGGCGGTCAGCACCACTGGCCACTCGACCAGCGAGGTCACTTCTTCCAGCAGGCTGTCGCTCAGATCGGCATTGCCGCCAATCTTACGCGCTGCTTCTTCGGCATCGGCTTTAATTTTTGCTTTACGCGCATCGTAATCCGCCAGCACTTTACCGCGCTCCAGCAGAATCTGCGGATACTGATCGGCGTTGTCGATGGTGAACTCGGGCTCGCCCATAAAGCGGTGGCCACGGATGGTACGCGCGGATTCAATGCCCAGGATAGTGGCCGGAATCGACTCATCACCCAGCAGCAGGGTTACGGTATGCACCGGACGCACAAACTGCGTCTCGTTCGCGCCCCAGCGCATCAGTTTCGGGATTGGCAGCTTCGCCAGCGCGTTAGCAACCATCGCGGGCAGCAGCTTTTGCGTGCTTTCGCCTTTGCTCTGCGCACGGTACAGCAGCCATTCACCTTTGTCGGTGCTCAGACGCTCAGCCTGATCCACGGTGATACCACAACCCCGCGCCCAGCCTTCAGCAGCCTTGGTGGCCACGCCGTTAGCATCAAACGCCGCAGCAATCGCCGGGCCGCGTTTTTCTACTTCGCGATCGGGCTGCGCAGCGCTCAGGTTAGCGACTTTCAGCGCCAGACGGCGCGGCGCAGCAAACCAGCTGACGTCACCGTGCGCCAGGTCGGCCGCATCCAGTTCAGCAGTAAAGTTCGCGGCAAAAGATTCAGCCAGATTGCGCAGGGCTTTTGGTGGCAGCTCTTCGGTGCCAATTTCCACCAGGAAAGTTTTCTCAGTCATGGCTGCCTCTTATTTCTTGTTATTGCACATCGGGAAGCCCAGCGCCTCACGCGACGCATAATAGGCTTCCGCCACCGCTTTGGTCAGGGTGCGGATGCGCAGGATATAGCGCTGACGTTCGGTCACCGAAATGGCCTTGCGCGCGTCCAGCAGGTTAAAGCTGTGCGCGGCTTTCAGAATGCGCTCATAAGCCGGCAACGGCAGCGGTTTTTCCAGCGCCAGCAGGCTCTGCGCCTCTTTCTCGTACTGCTCAAAGCAGGTAAACAGGAAATCGACGTCGGCGTATTCAAAGTTATAGGTGGACTGCTCCACTTCGTTCTGATGGAACACGTCGCCATAGGTGGTGGTGCCCAGCGGGCCATCGCTCCACACCAGGTCGTAAACGCTGTCGACGCCCTGGATATACATCGCCAGACGCTCCAGACCGTAAGTGATCTCACCGGTCACCGGTTTGCACTCCAGACCGCCAACCTGCTGGAAGTAGGTGAACTGAGTCACTTCCATCCCGTTCAGCCACACTTCCCAGCCGAGACCCCAGGCACCCAGCGTCGGGTTTTCCCAGTTATCTTCAACGAAGCGAATATCGTGGATGGTCGGATCCATACCCAGCTCTTTCAGCGACCCAAGGTACAGCTCCTGAATATTGTCCGGCGATGGCTTGATGATCACCTGGAACTGATAGTAGTGCTGTAAACGGTTTGGGTTTTCGCCATAACGACCGTCAGTCGGACGGCGTGACGGCTGCACGTAGGCAGCGGCAATCGGCTCTGGCCCTAACGCACGCAGGCAGGTCATAGGGTGAGAAGTACCAGCGCCGACTTCCATGTCCAGTGGTTGAACAATGGTGCAGCCCTGGCGCGCCCAGTAATCCTGCAAGGTCAGGATCAGGCCCTGAAAGGTCTTAGTATCAAACTTTTGCATGATGAATTCGCACGCGATACGGGTGGATGAAAAAAAGTGTGCGCCAGTATACCCTTTGACCGCCATTTATGCAGCCCGTGATATTGATTCGTCGATATATAGCGACATAACATCGCCACCATTCAGTGGATTCCGATTCCTGAAAACTCAGGTTGTTGAACCCACTTCTCCTGGCTAACCTCTGTTACGCAGTGAAAGGAAAGCAAAACAGAGGACGAAATGTCGCAAAAGATTGGCTGGATAGATAATTTACGTGGTGTCGCCTGTCTGATGGTGATTATGATCCACACCACCACCTGGTTTATCACCAACAACCCAAAGGTGGCTGAACACCACTGGGACCTCGCCAATCTGCTCAACTCCGCTTCCCGCGTCTGTGTACCGATTTTCTTTATGATCTCCGGCTACCTGTTCTTTGGTGAGCGCAGTGCGCAGTCGCGCCATTTCCTGCGTATAGTGCTGTGCCTGCTGTTTTACAGCGCGGTGGCGCTGGCCTATATCACGCTGATGACGCCGATTAATGAAATCCAGTCGCTTAAGCATCTGCTGCAAAAACCGGTTTTCTATCACCTGTGTTTTTTCTTCGCGATTATGGTGGTTTACCTGCTGTCACCGCTGATTCAGGTGAAAAGCGTCAGCGCCCGCTACGTGGCGGTGCTGGTGCTGGTTGTCGCGGTGGTGGCGAATCCGAATACTGTCGACCAGTCCATCGGGCCATTCCACTGGCTGCCGATCAACCTCTATATTGGCGGCGATACTTTTTATTACGTGTTGTACGCCCTGCTGGGCCGGGCGATTGGCATCATGGAAACGGATAAGCCGCGGGTCAGCTGGCTGGCGGGGATCGCGTTTGCCGCCTGTGTGGTCGGTATTTCGATTGGCACCAAAAAAGAGCTGCATATTAATGGCGCATTTTCCGATACCTGGTATCTGTACTGCGGACCGCTGGTATTTGTCGCCGCAATCAGTCTGCTGGTGCTGTTTAAGAACCGCCTGAACCAGCGTCCTTTGCCGGTGTTAGCGACCATTTCACGTAATTCGTTACCGATTTACGGTTTCCATGCGCTGTTTATCCACTATATGCGCACCCACCATCTCGATCACACCAGCCAGCCACTGCTGGATATTCCGCTGGTGTTCACGATTACGCTGGGTGGTAGCTTGCTGCTGGCGCTGCGGCGGGTGGATAAGTGGCATTTGGTGAGTTAAAGAGTTACACGGCTCGCTCAGCTATCACTCCACCATCAGCGGCTCCAGTTGCTGATACAAGCGGACAAAGGTCTCACGCTGCGCCTGATACTGCTGATGCCGTGCCGCATCCGGCTGATGGCGTTGTTCCAGCGGCAGCGCTGGTAACAGTTCTGCCAACGGTGTTTCCGGCTGCAACGCCAGCCGTGCCAGCCGCGCCGCGCCAAGCGCCGGGCCAACATCCCCGCCACGACAGTAGTCCAGCGTCTGCCCCGTAATATCCGCCAGCATCTGCCGCCAGAAAGCGCTGCGAGCACCACCACCAATCAGCATAATGGTCTCGGGCGTAACGCCTGTGGCATGCAGCACATCCATTCCCTGCGCCAGCGCAAAGCCCACCCCTTCCAGCACTGCGCACGCAAGTTCCGGGCGACCATGCTGGTGCGTAAAGCCGAAAAAGACGCCCTTTGCCGCCGGATTATTATGCGGCGTGCGCTCGCCGGAGAGATAAGGCAAAAACCATACCGGCGGCAGATCGCGGCGCGCACGCTCTGCTTCCGCCAGCAGCTGCGGCACATCCTCACAACCACTGAGCTGCGCCGCCCAGTCGAGACAGGAGGCAGCACTCAGCATCACCGACATCAGATGCCAGCGATCCGGCAGTGCATGACAAAAACTGTGCACCGCGCTGGCTGGATTACTGCGGAAACCATCGCTGACCACAAAATAGACGCCCGATGTGCCGAGCGACAGCATCGCCTGCCCCGGCCGGAACATACCCACGCCAATCGCGCCAGCAGCATTATCCCCTCCGCCCGCCACCACCGGCACCGCCTTCATGCCCCAGCGCTGCGCGAGGTCAGCCTGCAGATGGCCGGTGATCTGGTTACCTTCAAACAATTGCGGCATCTGCGCACGGCTCAAACCACAGGCAGTAAGCAGGCGATCATCCCAGTCGCGCGTTGCGACATTCAGCCACATCGTCCCGGCAGCATCCGACATATCACTGGCGAACTCGCCTGTCAGTCTCCAGCGCAGATAATCTTTCGGCAGCAGCACCTTTGCCACCCGGGCGAAAATGTCAGGTTCATGCTGCTGCACCCATAACAGCTTCGGCGCGGTAAAACCCGGCATCATCAGGTTGCCGGTGATCTGGCGGGCATCCGCCACCTGTTGCTCCAGCTCGCGGCACTGCTGCGCACTACGGCCATCATTCCACAAAA
Source organism: Erwinia sp. V71 (assembly GCF_965644245.1). NCBI lineage: Bacteria > Pseudomonadati > Pseudomonadota > Gammaproteobacteria > Enterobacterales > Erwiniaceae > Erwinia > Erwinia sp. V71. The sequence goes on along the minus strand of NZ_CBFFRK010000004.1, from coordinate 62,880 downwards.
TCGCCGGACGCAGCACCTGCCCCTGCGCATCCAGCAGCGTTGCGCCATGCATCTGCCCGGTGAGGCCAATTGCCTGCACCTGGCTCAGATCCTGTTCCGCCGCCAGCGCCTGTAACGCCTGGTCAGTGGCCTGCCACCAGCTGTGCGGGTCCTGCTCGCTCCACAGCGGATTAGGCCGTGACACGCTGAGCGGTGCGGTTTGACTGGCAAGCACCTGCCCCTGTGCATCCAGCAATACTACTTTGACGCCCGAAGTGCCTAAATCAATGCCAATGACCATGCCATTTGCCTCTCAGGGGGTTAAATGCCTGTTATCACGCCGTGGCGGCGAGCGCATGGGTTCGCCCGCCACGGCGATCACTCAGGAGCGATCAAACAGATAGTGATTCACCAGATTCTCCAGCTGCTCCTGCCGTCCACTTTGATGCTGCGGGCTGAACTGCTGCTGCTGTGCGTGCTGCGCCAGTGATGCCAGCGTGAACTCGCCTTTCAGAATCTGCTGACCAAAATCCGCATTCCAGCCGCGATAGCGCTGTGCCACCCGGTTATCCAGCTCGCCCGCTTCAATCATACGTGCCGCCACTTTCAGCGCCAGCGCCAGGGTATCCATTGCGCCAATATGGCCGTAGAACAAATCATACTTATCCGTGCTTTGCCGGCGCACTTTGGCGTCAAAGTTTAAACCGCCGGTGGTAAATCCGCCCGCTTTGATGATTTCATACAGCACCAGCGCGTTCTCTTCGACGCTATTGGGGAACTGGTCGGTATCCCAGCCCAGCTGCGGATCGCCACGATTGGCATCGACGGAGCCAAAAATCCCCAGCGCGATCGCCGTGGCAATCTCATGATGGAACGAATGCCCGGCCAGAGTGGCGTGATTCGCCTCCACATTCACCTTAATCTCTTTTTCCAGACCAAACTGTTTCAGGAAGCCATAAACCGTCGCCACATCATAATCATACTGATGTTTCGTCGGCTCCTGCGGTTTCGGTTCAATCAGCAGCGTGCCCTGGAAACCGATTTTATGTTTATGCTCCACCACCATCTGCATAAAGCGACCAATCTGCTCGCGCTCCTGGCGCAGATCGGTATTCAGCAGGGTTTCATAACCTTCGCGTCCGCCCCACAACACATAGTTCTCACCGCCCAGCTGATGCGTGGCATGCATCGCGCTGTTGACCTGCGTGGCGGCCCAGGCAAACACTTCCGGATCCGGACTGGTGGCCGCACCGGCACCATAACGCGGATGCGTAAAGCAGTTGGCGGTGCCCCACAGCAGTTTCACGCCACTCTGCTGCTGTTTCTCCTGCAGCACCTCGGTCATCACGGCGAAATTATGCAGATAGCTGCGCAGCGAGTCGCCCTCCGGTGACACGTCGACGTCATGGAAGCAGTAGTAAGGCACATTCAGCTTGCGGAAAAATTCAAAGGCGACATCCGCTTTGCGTTTTGCCAGCTCCAGCGCATCACCTGACTGCTGCCACGGACGCTGAAACGCACCGACACCAAACATATCCGCGCCATTCCAGCAGAAACTGTGCCAGTAGCAGACGGCAAAACGCAGGTGATCGGCCATCCGTTTACCGAGAATCATCTCATCGGGATTATAGTGACGAAACGCCAGCGGATTGCGCGTGTTCGGCCCTTCATAGCGAACACCCTCAAGCTGATCAAAATAAGCGTGCATAGCAGGCTCCTTAACGTTGCCAGGGAATAAACAGAAATCAGTGTGCGCTGATTGTGGGATCGTCATTGCGGGCAGCTCAATTATGTTATTTCACACCTGCGTTAAGATAATTATTAAATGTGCGCCAGCTCGCAAAATAAACCCAACGGCACGCCACGTGGGAAAATCAGATCAATGTCATAGTTTCGCAAATAAACCAAAAAACATAACGGCAGGAGGAAAATCTGTAATTGCCGTTCGCTTACAGCTTGATAACAATTCATCCGCCTGACAGAGCGAATGTCAAAAGCAGCCAACCCTCAAGGTGACGACGATGAAGATGAAACAAGCTTTACTGGCGGTATGTGCGGCGCTGGCGCTGGTCAGCCATGCTGGCCTCGCAAAAGAAGTGAAAATTGGTATGGCGATCGATGACCTGCGTCTGGAACGCTGGCAAAAGGACCGCGATATATTTGTTAAACAGGCTGAATCGCTGGGTGCGAAAGTATTTGTTCAGTCAGCCAACGGCAATGAAGAAACACAAATGTCGCAAATCGAAAATATGATTAACCGCGGCGTTGATGTACTGGTCATTATTCCCTACAACGGACAAGTATTAAGTAACGTGATTGCCGAAGCAAAACGTGAAGGCATTAAAGTATTAGCTTATGACCGCATGATTAATAATGCCGATATCGATTTCTATATCTCCTTCGATAATGAAAAAGTCGGCGAAATGCAGGCGCAAAGCATTGTCGATCGCGTCCCGCAGGGCAACTATTTCCTGATGGGCGGTTCGCCGGTCGATAACAATGCCCATCTGTTCCGCGCCGGACAGATGAAAGTGCTGAAACCACTGATCGACAGCGGCAAAATCAAAGTGGTCGGCGATCAGTGGGTCGATGCCTGGCTGCCGGAAAATGCGTTAAAAATCATGGAAAACGCCCTGACGGCTAACGGCAATAAAATTGATGCGGTCGTGGCCTCCAATGATGCCACGGCGGGCGGTGCTATCCAGGCGCTCAGCGCACAGGGTCTGGCGGGTAAAGTGGCGATCTCCGGCCAGGATGCCGACCTTGCCGCCATCAAACGCATCAACAACGGCACCCAGACCATGACGGTGTATAAACCGATCACCAAATTAGCCAATGAAGCCGCCAAAATCGCGGTAGAACTGGGCGATGGCAAGCAACCACAGTCTAACGCCGCGCTGAACAACGGCCTCAAAGACGTGCCTGCCTGGCTGCTGGAGCCGATTGCGGTGAATAAAACCAATGTCGACAGCACCGTGGTCGCCGACGGTTTTCATAAGAAAAGTGAACTCTGACGCCCAGTCCGTCAGCCTGTGAATAAAGGCAAAGCAAGGGGCATGATGCCTGATAAGCCAGACAGCCACTCACAAGCTCAGGGCGCAGGGAACACGGTCAGCGGAGGAAAGCGTCCCGCGCCATGGACGGCGCGGGCCGAGTGGCCATGGATGGCGAAAAGCGACTTTCCGTAGCTGACCGTGTTCCCTGAGCGGGCGCCGAACTAAAAGCGCCCCCCTGAGCAGACAAAGGATCCAAAGCAAAACGCCTAACAACACCACTCTGCCGCCTGCCTGGCAGGGGCTTTTATCCGGAGGTAACAGTGACCACGCTGCTGGAAATGAAAAACATCAGCAAGATGTTCGGCGCGGTAAAAGCCGTCGATGATGTCAGCCTGCGCCTGGAAGCCGGAGAAGTGCTCTCGCTGTGCGGCGAGAACGGCTCAGGTAAATCGACACTGATGAAAGTGCTGTGCGGACTGTATCCCGCTGGCGACTATCAGGGCAGCATCCTGTTTGCCGGCGACGAACTGCAGGTCAGCGGCATCCGCGACACCGAACGCAAAGGCATTGTCATCATTCACCAGGAACTGGCGCTGGTACGTCAGCTGACGGTGCTGGAAAACATCTTCCTGGGTGCGGAACTGACCCGTTACGGCGTGGTGGATTATGAAACCATGACGCTGCGCTGCCAGAAACTGCTGGCACAGGTGAAACTTGATGTCTCACCACACACGCGCGTCGGCGAACTGGGGCTCGGCCAGCAGCAACTGGTGGAGATCGCCCGCGCGCTCAACAAGCAGGTGCGACTGCTGATCCTCGATGAACCCACCGCTTCGCTGACCGAACAGGAAACCGAAGTGCTGCTGGCCATCGTCAATAACCTGCGCGAACACGGCATCGCCTGCATCTATATCTCGCACAAACTGAACGAAGTAAAAGCCATTTCCGACACCATCTGCGTGATCCGCGACGGGAAACATATTGGCTCCCGCGCGGCATCAGGAATGAGTGAGGACGACATCATCACCATGATGGTGGGGCGCGAGCTGACTGCACTCTACCCCAGTGAACCTCACCAGGTCGGCAGCGAAATTCTGCGCGTGGAAAACCTGACCGCCTGGCACCCGGTCAACCGCCAGATCAAACGGGTCAATGATGTCTCCTTTAACCTGCACCGCGGTGAAATCCTCGGAATTGCCGGACTGGTGGGCGCCGGGCGTACCGAAACCGTACAGTGCCTGTTTGGCGTCTGGCCTGGACGCTGGCAGGGCAAAGTGCTGATTGACGGGCAACCGGTAGAGATTCACGACTGCCAGCAGGCGCTGGCACAGGGCATCGCCATGGTGCCGGAAGATCGCAAGAAAGATGGCATCGTGCCGGTGATGGCGGTGGGGAAAAACATCACCCTCGCCGCGCTCGACCAGTTTAGCGGCGCGCTCTCCACCCTGAACGACAGTGGCGAACAACAGGCGATTCAGCAATCGCTGGCGCGGCTGAAAGTGAAAACGTCTTCGCCAGAGCTGGCGATTGGCCGTCTCAGCGGCGGCAACCAGCAAAAAGCGGTGCTGGCGAAATGTCTGCTGCTTAACCCGCGCATCCTGATCCTCGATGAGCCCACACGCGGCATCGATATCGGTGCGAAATATGAAATCTACAAACTGATCAACCAGCTGGTGCAACAGGGCATCGCGATTATCGTCATCTCCTCCGAACTGCCGGAGGTGCTGGGATTAAGCGATCGCGTGCTGGTGATGCACCAGGGACAGATCAAAGCCGACCTGGTTAACCGCAACCTGACACAAGAACAGGTAATGGAAGCCGCGCTGAGGAGTGAACACTATGCTTAACACCAATCCGACATCGCGCAGTCTGCTGTCCCCCGCAGCCAGCGCTTCCACGGGCAAACTGCGCCTGCTGAACTTACAGGTACTGGTCATGCTGGCCGCCATCCTGGTGATTATGCTGTTTTTCACCTGGATGACTGACGGTGCCTACCTCAGCGCCCGTAATATCTCCAACCTGCTGCGCCAGACGGCGATCACCGGCATCCTGGCGGTGGGGATGGTGTTTGTCATTATCTCCGCCGAAATCGACCTCTCGGTCGGGTCGATGATGGGCCTGCTCGGCGGCGTGGCGGCGATTTTTGACGTCTGGCTCGGCTGGCCGCTGCCGCTGACTATTGTGGTGACACTGGTGCTCGGCCTGCTGCTCGGCGCATGGAACGGCTGGTGGGTCGCCTATCGCAAAGTACCGTCATTTATCGTCACGCTGGCCGGGATGCTGGCGTTTCGCGGCGTGCTGGTCGGCATCACGAACGGCACCACCGTCGCGCCCACCAGCCCGGCCATGTCGCAAATCGGCCAGAGTTATCTGCCGGACGGCATCGGCTTCGCCTTTGGCTTTCTCGGCCTGCTGCTGTTTATGGTCTGGCAGTGGCGACTGCGGCTGCGCCGCCAGAGCATGGGGCTGCCACAGTCCTCTTCTGCCAGCGCGTCGGTGGCACGCCAGGCGCTGACCGCCGTCATCGTGCTGGGCGCGATCTGGATGCTGAATGACTATCGTGGCGTACCAACACCGGTGCTGATTCTGGCGCTGTTGCTGCTGGGCGGTATGTTTATGGCGACGCGCACAGCCTTCGGCCGCCGTATTTACGCCATTGGCGGCAACCTTGACGCGGCACGGCTGTCCGGCATCAATGTCGCGCGTACCAAGCTGGCGGTGTTTGCCATTAACGGCCTGATGGTGGCGATTGCCGGGCTGATCCTCAGTTCGCGCCTCGGTGCCGGTTCCCCTTCCGCGGGGAATATCGCCGAACTGGACGCCATCGCCGCCTGTGTGATTGGCGGCACCAGCCTGGCGGGCGGTATCGGCAGTGTGGCGGGCGCGGTCATGGGGGCGTTTATTATGGCCTCGCTGGATAACGGCATGAGCATGATGGATGTGCCCACCTTCTGGCAGTACATCGTCAAAGGCGCAATTCTGCTGCTGGCAGTGTGGATGGACTCCGCGACGAAACGCCGCGTCTGATCCTCGATGCCGATCACAGGGCGCGCTGAAATTTTTCTGCCCGATCCCGCCGCGTGTTATTGAAATGACATGCTGATCCCGGGGGAAAATCGCCATGACTGAAAAACGTTTTCGCATCACCCTGCTGTTCAATGCCAATAAAGTCTATGACCGCCAGGTGGTGGAGGGCGTGGGCGAATATTTACAGGCGTCGCAAACCGACTGGGACATCTTTATCGAAGAGGATTTTCGCTGCCGCATCGATAATATTCGCGAATGGCTGGGTGATGGTGTGATTGCCGACTACGACGACAAGCAAATTGAACTGCTGCTGCAACAGGTCAATGTGCCGATTGTCGGCGTCGGCGGTTCCTACCATCGTGCGCAGGACTATCCGTCGGTGCACTATATCGCCACCGATAACGCCGCGCTGGTGCACAGCGCCTTTATGCACCTGAAAGAGAAGGGCTTACACCGTTTTGCCTTTTACGGTCTGCCGCTGTCGGGCGGCAAGCGCTGGGCACAGGAGCGGGAACGTGCCTTTCGGCAACTGGTGGCGCAGGAGCGTTATCAGGGGGTGGTGTATCAGGGCATGGAGACCGCGCCGGAAAACTGGCAGCACGCACAGAACCGGCTGGCAGACTGGATCCAGACCCTGCCACCGCAGACCGGCATTATCGCGGTGACGGACGCGCGGGCACGCCATCTGCTACAGGTCTGTGAACATCTGAAAATCCCGGTGCCGGAAAAACTGTGTGTGATCGGCATCGATAACGAAGAGCTGACGCGCTATCTGTCGCGGGTGGCGCTGTCGTCAGTGGCGCAGGGTTCGCGGCAGATGGGTTACCAGGCGGCGAAACTGCTGCATCGATTGCTGGATAAGCAGGTGCTGCCGCTGCAACGCATCCTGGTACCGCCGGTGAAAGTGATTGAACGCCGCTCGACGGATTACCGTTCGCTGCACGACCCGGCGGTGATTCAGGCGATGCACTACATCCGCTTTAATGCCTGCAAGGGGATTAAGGTGGAACAGGTGCTGGATGCAGTCGGCATGTCGCGATCCAATCTGGAAAAACGCTTTAAAGACGAGACCGGCGAAACCATTCATGCGCTGATCCACAGCGAAAAGCTGGAAAAAGCCCGCACTTTACTGGTCACCTCATCGATGTCGATTAACGAAATTTCCCAGATGTGCGGCTATCCGTCGCTGCAATACTTCTACTCCGTGTTTAAGAAAAGCTACGCCAGCACGCCGGGGGAGTATCGCGAACGCTTTGGTGAGGTGACGTTATAGGCCGCTAACGGCGCTGACTGGCAGATGATTGCTGACAAAAATAAGTGCCAGTCATAACAGAAATCACTACTATGCTGATTATTCTCCGTTAACTCATTCTGGACACACTGCCATTGAAATCGCCCCTCTCTTTTTTGCTGGCGCTGATGGCTGCCGCCCTGCCACTGCGCACACTGGCGAACAGCTCCCCTGACCCGCTGCTGGCTTCACAAATTGTTGATCGTTATGCCGAACATATTTTCTATGGCACTGCCGCGACCGGCATGGCAATGGTGGCGATTGATGGCAACCAGCGTGTATTCGCCAGTTTTGGCGAAACCCGCCCTGGCAACAATGTGCGGCCTCAGAAAGATTCACTGATTCGCATCGCCTCGCTCAGCAAACTGATGACCAGCGAACTGCTGGTAAAACTGTCCGAAGAGGGGCGGGTACGCCTTGACGACCCACTGAGCAAATACGCGCCCGCAGGCAGCCGTGTGCCAGCCTATGCCGGACAGCCGATTACGCTGCTGAATCTGGCGACACATACCAGCGGCCTGCCGCGCGAGCAACCTGGCGGCAAAGCGCAGCGTCCGGTGTTTGTCTGGCCCACCCGCGATCAACGCTGGAACTGGCTGCAAACCGCCAAACTGACCGCCACGCCAGGCTCACGCGCCGGATATTCCAACCTGGCTTACGACCTGCTGGGCGATGCGCTGGCACGCGCCTCCGGCATGCCTTATCCGGCACTGCTGAACAGCAAAATCACCCGCCCGTTAGGGATGAAAGACACCACCTTCACGCCGTCGCCCGAGCAATGCGGACGAATGATGGTGCCGGAAAAAGGCGCCAGCCCATGCAATAACACACTGGCAGCCATTGGCAGCGGCGGCGTCTACTCCACGCCGGATGATATGGGACGCTGGATGCAGCAGTTCCTGTCGTCTGATGTCTATCACCGCACAGCCCATGCTGACCGCCTGCAAACGCTGATCTATCGCCGCAGTCAGTTAAGCAAAGTCGATGGCATGGATGTACCCGGTAAAGCGGATGCGCTGGGTCTCGGCTGGGTGTATATGGAGCCGAAAAACGGCCTGCCGGGCATTATTCAGAAAACCGGCGGCGGCGGTGGCTTTATCACCTATATGGCGATGGTGCCGCAATACAACGTGGGGGTGTTTGTGGTGGTTGCCCGTTCACCACTGAGCCGGTTTACCCCCATGAGCGACGGGGTCAACAATCTGCTGGCGGAACTGGTGGGGAATCGGGCGGGTTGAGTCCTAAACCTGACAAAAAAACGCCCCGAAAAGGGGCGCTTTATGATGTGAAGCTAACTGTGTGCCGCTTTTATCAGGGCATCATTAATCCATTGATTCACACTTTTTCCCGCCACTTCTGCTGCGATATTAATGGCAGAATGTACTTCAGGCTGGATACGCAAACTGATTTTACCGCTGGCCGGACGCAGAGGTTCACGCCCGCGTTCAGCACAATAAGCCAGATAGTCATCAACGGCTTCTTCAAATGCTTTACGCAGTTCCGCGACATTATCTGCATGGAAACCAATCACATCGCGAATACCCGCCACACGGCCATTAAGACACTGGTCTTCATCGCTATACTCGATTCTGGCGGAATAGCCTTTATATGTCATGGTATTCATTGGGGATGACCTCTATTGCGATAAGAAAATCTCGGGCATCGCGGACCTGGTAAGCTTTTGCTTCTTTTTCCGGGTGCGGCCGATGAAATGATGCCACAACCTGATTGATTTCAAACCGAACGCGCGAACCGTTCCCTTCCGTAGTGATTGCCCCTAATGCAATGAAAAGACTTTCAATCTTTCGCCACTCCAGCGTGTTTGACGTCGGTGTGGCAAAGATAGTGTGCAGGGTTTTGCTGTGTCTGGCGCTTAATGTTTTCATATAACCGGGTGTCCATACCGTGTTTTTCCTCCGCCAGGAGTGACAGAAATGATATCACTTTATGATATCATATCAATACTCATCCCCATTTACCCGGCTGCGGTAGCTGTCCCAGGTGAAGCGCACCCACAGGCTTTTGCCGAGCCGCATACGGTCCATGACACGCTCGCCCAGCAGCGTATTCATGCCGGCAATATCCAGGTTAGACAGCATGCCGGTTGGGCGTTTCGACGAGGAGCGGCGATCCACAATCTGGTTGATAATCACTTTTTCGTAGCGCGATTCGGTCTGCATACCGATTTCATCAATCACCAGCAGGTCGACAGTGCTGAGATCCTGCAGCAGACTCTCTTCGGTGGTGCCGCTGTTGCCACTGAAGGTGCCTTTCATATTCGACATCAGGTCAGCAACTGTCACCACCAGCACACTTTTGCCGCGTAAAATCAGCTCATTACCAATCGCTGCCGCCAGATGATTCTTGCCAGTGCCAGATTTACCGGAAAACACAAAACTGGCGATGCTGTGATCAAATTCCGCCGCATACTGCCGCGCATGTTCCAGCGCCACCCGCTGGCCTTCACACTCGACACGATAGTTATCAAACGAACAGTTGATGTGCAGCTCGCGAATGCCGGAACGGCCAAGAATACGCTGCATCTTCATCGCGCGGTTTTCGCGATCAATCGCCTGCGAACGTTCCAGCCCCTGTTGTTGATTCCATGCCAGCAACTCCTCACCGTTAGTAAATTTCGGCTTAATGTGCGCAGGCACTATGCGTTGCAGTCTTTTCAGCAAATCGGCACTGTTTTTCATCGCTAACCTCGGAAGCCATCGGGAATGGACTGGTCAGGTTCAGGGAAATGGTTGATATCTCGTTTCTGCTGGCCTGCGCCGGATACGCGGCTCTGCTGGATACTGCGCGCCAGCTTCTGCTGCCACTGCACATGGTGGAACACGCGCCCTTCTGCCTGCCAGTAGGCAACAAATGACGCCAGTTCTGCTGGTGTCACCGGCGCGGTCAGCGCCACACCCCAGACAGCCGCCAGCCGGACAAAATCCGCATCCGGTTGCCAGCCCTGATACATCGCGAACTTGCCTGCCGGGACAGGAATCGCCTCGGGATGCGCCAGATCGTCGTCAAACAGGCTCTCCTCCAGTGCCACATCAGAACGCGTCTGCTGCGCCGCGGCTTCAATCGCCAGCAATTCGGCCAGCCGCTCCGGCGTCACCGCATACATCACAGGCGCATTATTATCGAATACGGCAACCGCGCCCTGCTCCGCTGACGCCAGCGCAGCCAGCGGCTGCTGGCGAAACGCCTCAAGGCCGATAATGGTGGAGGTTAAAATTTTGACAGACATGATGCAGTCTCTGGTTAAGATTGATGCAGGTAATAACTGCTTTGATTCTAACAATTTTAGCGAGAGAGATCGCATAAATCCGCCGCAACGGCGTGCAATAGCGACAATCAGTCGGCGATTGCCGCATTGATGTGTATGATTTTATCTCAGATTTTTCGCTTTCATGGCTAAGGGACTTTACGATGCAACGATGCGGCTGGGTAACACAGGATCCCCTCTATATTGAATATCACGACCGTGAGTGGGGCATCCCGCAAACGGACAGTAAGGCGCTGTTCGCGATGCTGTGCCTGGAGGGACAACAGGCGGGACTGTCGTGGATCACGGTGCTGAAAAAGCGTGAAAATTACCGCCGCGCGTTTCACGATTTTGACCCGCAGGCAGTGGCGCGGATGAGCGAAGACGATATCGATGCCCTGATGCAGGACAGCGGGCTGATTCGCCATCGTGGCAAACTGACCGCCATCGTCGGCAACGCACGGGCGTATCTGGCGATGGAGGCCAGCGGCGAGCCGTTCGGCCCGTTTATCTGGAACTTTGTTAATCATCAGCCGCAGATTAATCATCTGCAAAGCCTGGCGGAGGCGCAAAGTAAAACCGAGGTGTCTGATGCCATGTCAAAAGCGCTGAAAAAACGCGGCTTTAAATTTGTCGGTTCCACCATCTGTTACGCCTTTATGCAGGCCTGCGGGCTGGTGAACGATCATGTCGTTGACTGTTTTTGCCACCCGGACAACCTTTAGTCGCTGAGATTTACAATTACAGACAGAAACTCAGATTTTTCTCCCATATTTTAACGGCATAATCGTGCCGTTTATGGATGCATTTCATCTGTAGAAAAATATGAGGGAAAACCCATGAAAAAAAGCATTATCGCCATCTCCTTGTTGCTGAGCGGCACCGTTGCCCTGTCCGGTTGTACCACCAATCCCTATACCGGCGAATCTCAGGCCGGTAAAGCGGGCATCGGTGCCGGGCTGGGCGCGGCATTAGGCGCGGGCATCGGCATGCTGTCATCATCGAAAAAAGATCGCGGCAAAGGCGCACTGATTGGTGCAGCAGCCGGTGCGGCGCTGGGTGGTGGCGCGGGCTATTACATGGATGTGCAGGAAGCCAAACTGCGTGAGAAAATGCGCGGCACCGGCGTCAGCGTGACGCGTAATGGCGACAATATCATTCTCAATATGCCGAATAATGTCACCTTTGACTCCAGCAGCAGCAATCTGAAACCGGCAGGCGCGAACACCCTGACCGGCGTGGCGATGGTGCTGAAAGAGTATGAGAAAACCGCGGTGAATATTGTCGGCCACACCGACAGTACCGGCACCCGCGCACTGAATATGCGCCTGTCGCAGCAGCGCGCCGATACCGTCGGCAGCGCACTGATCACCCAGGGCGTCGCCGCTAACCGCATTCGCACCACAGGTGTTGGCCCGGATCAGCCCGTCGCCAGCAACAGCAACGAAGCCGGGAAAGCGCAAAACCGTCGCGTAGAGATTACCCTTAGCCCGCTGTAACTCTGTTATCCGCCAGGGGCTCCATACTGGCTCCTGAGATGGATGACCCCCTCCAGATTACCTAAGGGCTCGTTGCTGTGACACCGAGCCTGCGCAGAGAACACGGTCACCCTGGCAGCTCGGCCCGCGCCGTCCGTGGCGCGGGACGCTTTCCTCTTCTGACCCTGTTCCCTGCGCCCTGGTTTGATGAGTGGCTGCCAGATTTACCATGCCTGGACTTTGCAGCAGCCTGAGGGGCCTTACTGGCTCCTGTAAAATCCCGGCAGCTGTGCTAGTCTCTGGCTCAATCTGTATGCCAAAGGACAGCCATGAAGCGCACGGCCGCACGAGCCACTATCAGCGATGTCGCCAGAGCGGCAAAGACCGGTAAAACCAGTGTTTCCCGTTACCTCAACGGTGAACAGCACGCCTTATCCGCCGATCTGAAACAGCGCATTGAAACGGCTATCGCCGCGCTCGATTACCGTCCCAGCCAGATGGCGCGCGGCCTGAAACGTGGCCGCACCCGCCTGATAGGCCTGATCATTGCCGATATTACCAACCCCTACTCGGTGGAAGTGCTCTCCGGGATGGAAGAAGCCTGCCGTGCACAGGGTTTTACCTTACTGGTGTGCAATACCAATAACGAAGTGGATCAGGAGAGCCATTATCTGCAGCTGCTGAGCAGCTATCAGGTAGAGGGCATCGTGGTCAATGCCGTAGGCATGCGCGAAGAAGCGCTGAACCGGCTGCAGCAGTCCATGCTGCCGATGGTGCTGATTGACCGCAAAATTCCTGATTTTCCCTGTGATGTGGTCGGCCTGAATAATATCGACGCTACCACCCGCGCGACGGAGCATCTGCTGGCGAACGGTTATCAGGCGCTGTTGTTTGTCAGTGAGCCGCTGGGGATGGTCAATACCCGCCGCGAGCGCTGGCAGACCTTTCAGAGCACCGCCAGCCGTCACCCGTCAGTGCAGGCAGAACAGGCCGAAGTAGCGCTGGCGCAGGGAGAAAAACTCGATGCCATCCTGCGCGATTTCTGCCAGCGCCATCAGTCACAGCGCTGTGCGCTGCTGGTCGCCAACGGTGCGATGACGCTGCAGGTGGCACGCTCATTGCGCCGCCTGGGGCTGCACTGGGGGCCGGATATTGGCCTGCTCGGCTTCGATGAACTGGAGTGGACGGAGCTGGCGGGCGTTGGCATTACCACCGTCAAACAACCGACCCGGCAGATCGGTTATGCCGCGCTGGAGCAGGTCATCCGCCGCATTGAAGGCAGCGATGAACCTTTAAACGAACAGTTATTTACTGGCGAACTGATTGTGCGCGGTTCGACAGCGCTTCATCCGCGCTGAAGTAACGAAAAATCCCGCGCATCGTGAGCGTGATCATAAATTCGTCGACTTTCGCTTTTCTTTGGAACCGGTTCCATTTACCGTTTTAGCCAGAATAACAGCTTATTTAGCCGGAGAACGCGATGAAACGGGAAGTGATAGTAGTGACCGCCGCGTACGGTCATCAAAAAATAGCCGAACTGGGCGGACAGCAGGCGCTGTTGCCGATCATTGCCCGCGCGGGCGCTGATGGCGTGGAAATTCGCCGTGAACTGCTGAGTGAAAATGAACTGCAACAGCTGCCGCAGCTGGCCGCGGCGATCGCGGAACAGCGACTGTTTGCCTTTTACTCGGTGCCGGAAGCGCTGTTTATGGCCGATGGCGCCGTTAATCCGCAGCTGGATCAGCTGGTCGCCGAAGCGCAGCAACTGAATGCCCGGCTGGTGAAATTCTCACTGGGCAACTATCAGCACGGCTTCGACTGCCAGGCGCTGCAACAGCGTCTCAGCGACTATCCGGTGCAGGTGGTGGTGGAAAACGATCAGACGGAATACGGCGCCATATCACGCTTGCAGGAATTCTTTACGGATTGCGCGGCAACAGCCGATCCCTGCTTTATGACCTTCGATCTGGCGAACTGGCTGTGGGTGGGTGACGACGCCTTTGCCGCTGCCGCCCAGCTGGGGCGCTACGTCAGCTATGTCCACGTGAAAACCGCTGCACCGCATCAGCAAAGTTTCCGCGCCATCGCCCTCGACGAAGCGGGCAACGACTGGCGCGGCCTGATTAAACGGCTGCCTGCCGGTGCGCCGCGCGGTATCGAATTTCCTTTAGAGGGTGACGACCTGGTGGCCGTTACCCGTCACTACGTTAACCTGGTTCGCGAGGCCTGAAGTCAATGACAACACATGCACAGAACGCGCTGGACGCGGTCACGATCGGCGAAGCCATGGCGCTGTTTATTGCCCGGGAAACGGGCGATCTGGCGGCGGCGGAAAGCTTTATCAAACGCATCGCCGGCGCAGAACTGAATGTGGCGATTGGCCTCGCCCGGCTGGGCCTGAAAGTGGGCTGGGTCAGCCGCGTCGGCGATGACTCCTTTGGCCGCTACACCCTGCAACAGCTGGCGAAAGAGGGTGTGGACCATCGCCAGGTCACCGTTGATAACCGTTACCGCACCGGCTTCCAGCTGAAAGCAAAAGTGGAAGATGGCTCGGACCCGCAGGTGGAGTATTTCCGCAAAGGTTCTGCCGCCAGCCATCTGTCAGTAGACGATTTTAACCGCGACTACTTCGGCTCGGCGCGCCATCTGCACCTCAGCGGTGTTTCGGCTGCCATCTCAGCCAGTTCACTGGAACTGTCAAAACACGCCGCGAAAGAGATGCGCGCGCTGGGTAAAACCATCTCCTTCGACCCGAATCTGCGCCCGGTGCTGTGGCCAAGCGAGCAGGAGATGGTGAAGCAACTGAATCAGCTGGCAGAATATGCTGACTGGGTGTTGCCGGGCGAAAAAGAGGGCAAAATCCTCACCGGTTACAGCCAGCCGGAAGCGATGGCCGATTTCTGGCTGGATAAAGGCGTTAAAGCGGTGATTATCAAAACCGGCAGCGACGGCGCCTGGTATAAAACCGCAGAGGGCGAAAAAGGCCAGGTGGCGGCAATCCGCGTGGAAAACGTGGTGGATACCGTCGGCGCAGGCGATGGTTTTGCCGTTGGCGTGATCAGCGCCCTGCTGGAAGGCAAGACACTGCCGCAGGCAATCAAGCGCGGCAATAAAATCGGCTCACTGGCCATTCAGGTGCCCGGCGACAGCGAAGGTCTGCCGACGCGCAGCGAACTGGGCGACTTCTGAGTCACGGAAAACAAGCGGCATCTGCCATTTTTTGGGCGGATGCCCGCTGGTTTTTTTTCGTCAGGCGATTATGGTTAACATTTATCGTCAAACACATCCGTCACAAACCGTTGATGTTAGTAGCCCGAGACTCACTATCATCCGCTGCGGCAATCCTGCCGCCCAGTCAGCTTTCACAGGGAGACACGTATGAATCCTGCCGTAGTTCTGTATAAGTCGATACCTGACGATTTACGTCAACGCCTTGATGAGCACTTTACCGTTACCGAAATCAACGGCCTGACGCCGGAAAATCTCACCCGCTACGCCGATGTGTTCCGGCAGGCGGAAGGGCTGCTCGGTTCCGGCGGCAAAGTGGACGCAGAGTTTCTGGCCCAGGCGCCAAAATTACGCGCGGCATCGACCATTTCAGTGGGATATGACACCTTCGATGTCGACGCCATGAACCAGCGCGGCGTGCTGCTGATGCATACCCCCACCGTGCTGACGGAAACCGTTGCCGATACCCTGATGGCGCTGGTGCTGGCTTCTGCGCGTCGCGTGGTGGAAGTGGCGGAGCGGGTGAAAGCGGGTGAATGGAAAAGCGGTGTTGGCCCGGACTGGTTTGGTATCGATGTGCACCATAAAAAAATGGGCATCCTCGGCATGGGCCGTATTGGTCTGGCACTGGCGCAACGGGCGCATTTTGGTTTCGGCATGCCGATTCTGTATAACGCGCGCAAACACCATCCGCAGGCAGAAGAGCGCTTTAATGCGCAATATTGCGATCTCGATACCCTGCTGAAAGAGTCCGATTTCCTCTGCATCATCCTGCCGCTGACCGAACAGACACACCACCTGATTGGCCGTGAGCAGCTGGCAAAAATGAAGCAGAGCGCTATTCTGATCAACGCCGGACGTGGCGCCGTGGTCGACGAACAGGCGCTGATTCGCGCACTGCAGGACGGCACGATTCATGCCGCCGGGCTGGATGTGTTCGAGCAGGAGCCACTGCCGGTCAGTTCACCGCTGCTGAAGCTGCCAAATGTGGTCGCCGTGCCGCATATCGGTTCCGCCACGCACGAAACCCGTTACGGCATGGCAAAAGACGCGGTAGATAACCTGATTGCAGCCCTAAGCGGCAAGGTGGAGAAAAACTGCGTTAACCCGCAATTGCTTGATCGTTAACCCTCCTGCGGGTCGCTGTCCGGCGACCCGTTGTAAAAATCACCCTCTGTAACGGCTTAGCCATTGCACCGCTGTTAACCTGGCGCTATCGTGGACGCCCCTATGCGATAACAAATGATTTACAGGTTATGAGCTTTTCTGCTTTTGGTGACAAATTTACCCGCCATTCAGGCATTACCCGCCTGATGGAAGATATGGGCGAAGGTTTACGGACTCCCGGCGCGGTGATGCTGGGCGGCGGCAATCCGGCGCAAATCCCGGCGATGAACGACTATTTCCAGCAGTTGCTTCAACAGATGCATGAGGAAGGCAAGCTGACCGATGCACTGTGCAACTACGACGGCCCGCGCGGCAAGGCGGTGCTGCTGGACGCGCTGGCACAAATGCTGCGCGATGAGCTGGGCTGGGACATCCACCCACAAAATATCGCGCTCACCAATGGCAGTCAGAGCGCCTTTTTCTACCTGTTTAACCTGTATGCCGGGCATCGCGCCGACGGCAGTAAAAAGCGTGTGCTGTTCCCGCTGGCACCGGAATATCTGGGCTACGCCGATGCCGGTCTTGATGAAGATCTGTTTGTCTCGGCGAAACCAAATATTGAGCTGCTGCCGGAAGGACAGTTTAAATATCACGTCGATTTTGAGCACCTGCAGATCACCGACGATACCGGCTTAATCTGCGTCTCACGCCCGACCAATCCCACCGGGAATGTGATCACCGACGACGAGCTGATCAAACTCGACGCGCTGGCGCAGCAGCACGATATTCCGCTGTTGATCGATAACGCCTACGGCGTACCGTTCCCGGGCATTATCTTCAGTGACGTCCGTCCGCTGTGGAACCCGAATATCATCCTGTGCATGAGCCTGTCGAAACTCGGCCTGCCAGGGTCACGCTGCGGCATTATTATCGCCGATGAGAAAGTGATCTCCGCGATTGGCAATATGAACGGTATTATCAGCCTGGCGCCAGGTAGTATCGGCCCGGCAATTGCCACCGAGATGATTAAGCGCGGCGATCTGTTGCGGTTGTCGGAAGAAGTGATTAAACCATTCTATCTTGAACGCGTTAAGCAGACGATTGCCGTTATTCGCCGCTATTTACCGGAAGATCGCTGCCTGATTCATAAACCGGAAGGGGCAATTTTCCTCTGGCTGTGGTTTAAGGATCTGCCGGTTAGCACTGAAATACTCTATCAGCGCCTGAAGCAGCGCGGCGTGCTGATGGTGCCAGGGCACTTCTTCTTCCCGGGACTGGAACATGAATGGCCGCATACGCATCAGTGTATGCGCATGAATTATGTGCCGGATAGCGCCACCATTGAAAAAGGGGTGCGTATTCTGGCGGAAGAGATTGAGCGCGCCCACGCCGAAGCGCAGTAAACCGTCACGCCCTCCCCGATGCTGACGGGAGGGCGTTATTTCGCACCAAAACAGTGCATAGCATGGCGAAATGACGCGCAGTTTTCGCACCAAAACAGTGATTTGAGCACAAAGCTCACATAAATTACGATTTAATGCACGATTCGTGAATATCTCTTTCCGGTTAATTTCAGCATCATTTCAATGTGTTAGTTCTCCCCTCCTGTTGCAGACCACAGACTGGCCTGATTATTGCTGCTCCTGATGCGACCTTTGTGGCTACTTTTTGGGAACATTCATGGATACGCATCAGTCAGAACAACAGTTAAAAAGAGGGTTAAAAAACCGTCACATACAGCTGATTGCCTTAGGCGGCGCCATTGGCACCGGCCTGTTTCTTGGCATCGCCCAGACGATTAAAATGGCCGGACCCGCGGTGCTGCTGGGTTACGCCATTGCCGGTGTGATTGCGTTCTTTATTATGCGCCAGCTCGGTGAGATGGTCGTGGAAGAGCCGGTCGCCGGTTCATTCAGCCACTTTGCCAATAAATACTGGGGTGGCTTTGCCGGCTTTATGTCTGGCTGGAACTACTGGGTGCTGTATGTGCTGGTGAGCATGGCGGAACTGACTGCTGTCGGTATCTATGTACAGTACTGGTGGCCGGAAATCCCGACCTGGGTCTCCGCGGCGGTGTTTTTTGTCGCCATCAATGCCATTAACCTTACCAACGTCAAAGTCTACGGTGAGGTGGAGTTCTGGTTTTCAATTATTAAAGTCACGGCCATCCTCAGCATGATCGCCTTTGGCGCCTGGCTGTTAGCCAGCGGCAATGGCGGCCCGGACGCCAGTGTGGCGAACCTGTGGCAGTTCGGTGGTTTCTTCCCGAATGGCATCAGTGGCCTGCTGATGGCGATGGCGGTGATTATGTTCTCCTTCGGAGGCCTCGAGCTGGTCGGCATTACTGCCGCAGAAGCCGACAATCCGGCGAAAAGCATTCCTAAAGCCACCAATCAGGTGATTTACCGCATCCTGCTGTTCTATGTCGGCGCACTGGCGGTGCTGCTGTCACTGTATCCATGGCAGAAAGTGGTGGAAGGTGGCAGCCCGTTCGTCCTGATCTTCCACGCGCTGAACAGCAATGTGGTGGCAACCGTGCTGAACCTGGTAGTGCTGTCAGCGGCGCTGTCGGTCTATAACAGCTGTGTGTTCTGTAACAGCCGCATGCTGTTTGGCCTGGCGCAGCAGGGCAACGCCCCGGCAGCACTGCTGAAAGTGAACCGCCGCGGTATTCCGCTGAAAGCGCTGGCGGTGTCAGCCCTGGCAACCGCGCTGTGCGTGGTAATTAACTACCTGATGCCCGGCAAAGCCTTTGAACTGCTGATGTCGCTGGTGGTTTCCGCGCTGGTGATCAACTGGGCGATGATCAGTATTACCCATCTGAAATTCCGCCGCGCCATGCGTCTTAGCAACCAGACCACGCGCTTCCAGAGCCCATGGTATCCACTGACCAATATTATCTGCCTGCTGTTTTTAGCCGGTGTGCTGGTGATTATGCTGCTGACGCCCGGTATGGCGATCTCAGTCTGGCTGATTCCGGTGTGGCTGCTGGCGCTGGCTGCCGGTTATCAGCTGAAGAAGAAAAAGAACCTGTCTGCCGTACAGGAAGCTGTTTAATTTCAATTATATCAATAACTAATCAGGGTGAAAGATGAGAGTCGCATTCGCTTTAGTTCTGCTGGTAGCCGCCGGGAGCGCCAGCGCACAGTCCCACCTGAATAGCGTGATGCAGCAGGGCACGCTGGCCGTCTGTACTACGGGCGATTACAAGCCTTACAGCTTCCAGAAGCCTGATGGCAGTTATGAAGGCATTGATATCTCGATGGCGGAATCACTCGCCAGCAGCCTGGGCGCGAAGGTGCAATGGGTGAAAAGCAGCTGGAAAACCCTGACGCCAGATTTGGTGGCGGGTAAGTGTGATATCGCCGTGGGTGGTATTTCCGTTACTCTGGCACGTCAGAAGCAGGTCTTTTTCACGGAAAAAATGGATGTTGATGGCAAAATCCCGCTGGTACGTTGCAGCGACGTCAGCAAATACCAGACGATTGAGCAAATCAATAAACCCTCAGTACGTCTGATCGAACCGGCTGGCGGCACCAACGAAGCGTTTGCCCACGCCTATCTGCCGCAGAGCAACCTGACGCTGAGCCATGACAACCAGGGCATCTTCCAGCAACTGGTGGATAACAAAGCGGATGTGATGATCACCGAAGCCTCTGAAGCGCTGTATCAGAAGAACTTCCACCCGACACTCTGTGCGGTGAACCCGGACAAGCCAATGCAGTACGGCGAGAAAGCCTATATGTTGCCTGGCGAGGACATCAGCTGGAAACTTTATGTCGATCAGTGGCTGCATCTGGCGAAAGCGACCGGCGAGTACCAGAAAATTGCCGATCACTGGCTGTCGGCGAAAAAATAAACGTTACTGCCAGAGGTCCGTAAAGACTGGCCTTGCAGATTGATGACAAACCCAGTGTGCTGGAAACGTAAGCAGCAACGCATAAGCCAGGAGCGCAGGGAACACGGTCAGCGGAGGAAAGCGTCCCGCGCCATGGACGGAGCGGGCCGAGCGGTCATGGATGACGAAAAGCGACTTTCCGGAGCTGAACGTGTTCCCTGCGCAGACCGCAATCTGACAGCAACGATCCTTACGGAGTCTGGGGTTTGTCATCGATCTGAGGCCTGTATTTACGGGCCTCTCTTTTACATCAGCGGGGCTGTACCGCCAGTGACTCCCGACACCACAGCGCCAGCTGCTCAATCGCCTGCTCCACCTCTTTATTCCAGCCAAATCCGGCATTAAGACGGAAACAGTGGTCGTAACGATCATCGGTGGCAAAAATATGCCCCGGCGCGATCCCAATACCGGCATTGCGCGCCATGATAAACAGGGTTCGCACATTCAGCGCCTGACGCGGCATCTCCACCCACAACACATAACCGCCTTCCGGGTCAGACACCCTGGTGCCCGGCGGGAAATAACGCAGCACGGCGGCACGCATCTGGCAAATCTGGCTGGCCAGTTCGCGTCGCAGTTTACGCAGATGGGCATCATAGCCGCCACTGCGCAGCAATTCGGTGATCGCCGCCTGTGGTAATACGGAGGTGCCCATGGTCGAGGTATATTTTAGCGAAGCGATTTTGCGCATATAGTTGCTGCTGTGCACCCAGCCAATACGAATCCCCGGCACCACGGTTTTTGAAAAACCGCTGCACAGAATGGCATTCGGACTAAACGCGCGCATCGGGAACGGGCGGCGCTCGCCAAATGCGGTATCGCCAAAGATATCGTCCTCGATAATCATCACATCATGCTCATCTGCCTGGCGCGCAATATACGCTTTCTGCTCATTGGGAATACTCTTTCCCGATGGGTTATTAATATTCGCCAGCGTGACATAAGCCTGCACCGCTTTACGCTGAAACAGCGCGGTTAATTTCCCGACGTGGACATAACCTTCCTGGCCATTTTCCACTTCAATCACGCGCAGGTCTAAATTATGCAGCATCTGCAGCAGCACGAAATAACAGGGAGACTCGACGGCCACCACGTCGCCGGCTTTTACCGTGGCGCGCAGGGACAGCGAAATGGCTTCAATACAGCCATTGGTAATTAAAATATCATCCGGGTTGATATTGCAGCCATAATCGATAGCCCGCCGGGCGATTTCCGCTTTCAGCGGCGCATAACCGGTGCCTTTTACGGTATCGCCAAGCAAAAACGGTTTGCTGTAACCCAGCTGACGCATCAGCAAACCGACCTTTTTCACCGGATATAGCGACCTGGCGCCATTCGCCAGATCGAGCCGCACCCGGCAATCAGTGCCTACCATCGCCAGATGCAGCTCCGTCTGCTCATCCAGCGGCGCGATCTGGCGCGACGGCTCGATCACCAGCGGCTGTGCGCGTTGCGGACGGCTTAACGGCGCAACAAAAAAACCGGACTTCGGCCTGGCGACGGCATAGTGATCATCTTCCAGTGAACGCAGGGTTTTCAGCGCGGTGGTCATGCTGACACGGTACTGCGTCGCCAGGGTGCGCACGGAGGGCAAACGCGTATCAGGCAGCAGTGTGCCATCATCTATTGCCTGCTTAATCTGCCCGGCAATCTGACGGTAACGACTCCCCTGGTTTTCCTTATCTGATCCCGCCACCGACATCTGTGCCACCCCATATCGATCTGATCTGTGCATATTAATGAGATTACTTTGAGAGTAGTTTGACTATCAAGTGGTTAACCGTAATGAAATTTTTACCGGGTATGGTGATGTGATTTGCATGGCGCGCGGGTCGGGAAAAAACCCTGTTGCTTATCCCGTAACGGTCATTTGTTATTTATTTGCCAGAGGAAAGTGTCAAATGAATAAGCTTCCCACCATGATGAACGCGATGACGGCTTATTTTTCTGCCGCCATGATTCAGTCCGCCACGCTGTGTGCCAAACGTTTAATTTCATCGTTACCCGATCCCCACCATATCAGCCGTAACAAAATACTGCTCGCCTATGGCGGCGGTAAAGACAGCAGCTATATGGTCGCCTGGGTGCGTTATATTCAGGGGCTGCTGTGGCTGGAAAAAGGCGCGACATTTCAGCTGCGCATTTGCACCAACCGTCATGCCGGCATGAATGACCAGGTGATGGCGAATATTGCTCGCGTCTACCGGGCACTGGCGATTGAGGGTGACGACACCGTTGAGTGCCTGGTTATCGATGGATTACTGATTCGCCCCTTTCAGCGCCATTTGCCCTTTCCCGCTACCGTACGCCAGCAGAATCGCACCGATGTGCTGATGAATGGCCACCGTTTTCGCGCCGATGCCCGCTCCACTTTCTGCAACGCCTGCAATCTCAGTATGGTCAATGCCTTTGGTCTCGCCGCCTACTATGACGGCGGCGTGGATGTGATTATCACCGGTGATTCGCCACAGGAACAGACCGCTTATCTCGCCTGGGCACGCCACCTGGCGCGCCTGTTCGCCGCTCCCCAGGTAGCAAAAGACCAGGGTTTTTCCGGCTTCCTGCAGACACTCGATGGCGTCTCAGAGCGCTATTTCAGCCATATTTACGGCGAAGGCGACGTCACGCCCGCGCACCGCATCACCTGGCAGCTGCCGCGCGACCCGTTGTTTTTCAATATCTATCAGGACACCGCGTATGAAGCCGGGGCACACTGGGCGCTGCTGAGCGACTTTATGGGCTTTCAGTTCGATGAACTGATGTTCAGTTTTTCCGAATCCGACTGCGGCAATCCGACGCTGATGGCGCATCTTCGTGGCCTGCGCGCGGAAACCCTGCTGCAGCGCAGCTATGACGAAGGTGTGAGCGAGTATGCGCGCTTTGCCCTTGGGCTGATGCGGCAGAAAGATTTTCCGCCGTCACTGATTGCCGCGATGACGGCACGCTACCAGGATACCGCCGCTATCGCCCGCCAGCGCCAGCATGCTGAACAGTTTGCGCAGGATGCCTTTGGGCTGACGACCGGCCAGCTGATCTGCATGATTTACTCGCCCTTTACCGCAGGTGGCAATCAGCTGGAACACTACCTGCAGCAGCAACATATCCCGCTGTCCGCCAGTGCCATCAGGGCGTTACTCCGTGACGATGCTGCATCAGACCCGCTGTTATGCCGTGAGCTGGAAACCCTTTCCGGCCTGACACTGCCACAGCTGCGTCAGTGCTGGCGCAGCCCGGCGGTCAATACCTTGCTGGAACCGCGATCGCCGGACCCGCTGTCACGCATTCTGCGTTACGACCCGCATAAGGCGGTGATCCCGGTCAGGCATGGCACGTTGCAGGACAGTATCAGCGAAGTGATTTCCGGCCGTTAAGCCGCTAAGGACCCGGTTATGAAGAAAATATTTTTGCAGATTGGCGCCACCCGGGACGGACAAAACCCGTACTGCGCGGTGGCACAGCGTGAGGGATATTTTACCGTGCTGGCGGAGATGGCGGAGTTTGTTGATTACCAGTCACAGTGCCTCGAACTGCCGTTCGACCTGATTTTGCGCATCAGCAAACCGGAAAACCCGCAGCAGGTGATGCAGGCCTATTTCAATGCCGGGCTGCTGGAGCATCCGCAGGTGGTGCTGGCAGGCTTTGAAGCCTATAACCCGTGTGCCGGACGCGTGCGAGAAATGCTTGCCGCATCAGATGAGCACCACAGCTTTATTCCGCTGGATAAATACGCGCAGCGTATGGCGCTGAGCAAAGCGCAGACTGGCGTGGCGCAGCCGGAGTTCCGTTTCTTCGCTTCAGTGCTCAGTATTCGCGATGCACGCGATGCCCTGATCTATCCCTGCGTGATCACACCGGTCGATGGCGGCGGCGGACTGGGAGTCTGGCTGGTGAAGTCAGCGCATGAACTGGATAAAACCGTCGATAAGCTGGTGAATACCCTGAATTATGGCGGTCGCCGCTTTACCGGCTATATCGTCGAGCGCTGGCTGCCGGGCGTTGAGTATTCCCTGCAGGGCGTGGTGTGCGATGGCGTGGCGCATGCGCTGACCTGTTGCCAGAAGCTGACTGAACAGGTGAAAAGTGCCGATGGCGCCATCAGTTTTTATGAATCAGGCCATGTCGCTGAGTCCGCGCAACAGCTGCCCGCCGCCTTTCAGTCACTGATGCAAACCTGTTGTACCACCTTCGACTATCGTCAGGGCGCATTTCACATCGACTTTATTTTGCTTGATAACGTGCCATATTTTCTTGAGATGGGTTTTCGTCTCTCAGGTATGGGCGTGGTCAGCCTGGTCAACGGTATAACAGGCCAGGACTGGGCGGAAGTGACGTTTCATCTTGAGGAGGGCAAACCCTTCCACGGCCTGCCGCCGGATGCACAGGCGCAGGCACTGGGACAACTGCGTATGCGCCAGCCTGCCCAGCTGGCGGCGGCCGAGTTATGGGTGCGCAGTCATCCGCAGAGTAAGGTGCTGCCGCCGCTGAAGCTGCCACCAGTCAGTGCTGCACGCCATTCGCCGCTGTACGCCGACGTCACCCGACACGCCGGCATTCTCGGCACGCTGCGTCTTGCTGCCGCAGATACTGAGCAGATTCTGGCTGTATTCAACGCTATCGTCGCCACCAACACGTTGCCGCGACAGGAGGACTTGCCATGTGCAGGATGATTATGGCCCAGGGAGATTTTTCCGTCGCGGCGGTGCTTGATGCCGCGCGCGCGATGAGCTGTGGCGAAACCGCGCAGCATGACGGGCCGATCCGCCAGCACCCCAATGGCTGGGGCATCCTGTGGCACGACAACGGCGAAATCCGCACCCTGCATGGTGCGGGCACCTTTGCAGAGGCGCTGCCGGATATCGCCATTGACGAGATTCGCGGTTCGTTTCTCGCCGTCCATGTCCGCCATGCCACGCTAAGCAAAAACAGCGGCGTGCAGTTTTCCCATCCGCTGCACCATACCAGCGCTGAGACAGAGTGGTTCATGATGCATAACGGCTTTCTGCCAACGGTGTATCAGCAACTGGGCCTCACCGCATCGCATTTCGATTCTGCAGAGTATTTGCACTATATCGCCGATCAGATTACGCCAGCCGATCTGACCCGGGATTATTTGCAGGAAAAGATGGCGCGGGTTGCGCCAGGCGGCAGTTCCGGCAATGCTTTCTTTGTGACACAGGAGAAAGCCTGGGCGTGGCAATGGTATCCCGAAGATACCCTCTTCCCACATTACTTCACGCTTAACCGTTATCAGGACAAACACACACACTACATCTCCTCTGAAGTTATTCCTGCACTTGGCGCTGCCTCTGACTGGTGTCAGATGAACAATCATGACCTTCATGAATTCAATTTTGCGGAGTAAATCATGGCCATTTTTAATCAGATTCGCGTTATTAATCCCAGCATGTTTGTTGAGTCCACCTGGCTCGACGATATCGTGACCGCGCGTATACCTATCCTTGTTCTGCGCGGCTTTCTCACCGCGGAAGTCAGCGATGCCGTGGTGGCGGATCTCACTCAATGCCGCAAACAAGTGCGGGTATCCCACTATCCTAATGGCGCGTTAACCACCCTTGGCCCCTATCTGGCGAAATACACCTCCGCCCCCGAGAACTACTTCACTGAGATGCGTGATATCCAGCCACTGCTGCCGGATACCCTGCTGACGCTGCGCGAGCAGGTGTACTGGTGGGTGCAGAAAGTGCTCAAGCTGGAGAGCCTGCAAACCGCGCAGGAACCCGAGCTTGGTCCCTATTCTGCCGCGATTGTGCGTTTCCATGCCGATGGCGTCGCCAATCCGCTGCATAACGACCATATCGTGCGTGATGCCGCGGGCAGCGGCCTGGCGGTCACCCAGATCCTGCATCAGCTCAGCTGTGTGGTGTGCCTGCAGGAGTGCGACGACGGCGGTGAACTGCGGGTCTACAACAAAAAATGGCAGGCAGATGATGAGCAGTTCAAAACCCCGGGCGAGCTGGGCTATCAGGATGGGGTGGTGCATCAGTGTGAAACCTGCGAATTCAGCCCGCGTCGCGGCGATATCTACCTGTTCAATCCGACCTACTACCACGAAATCGACCGGGTATCCGGCGATACCCGTATCACGATGGGCTTCTTCTTTGGTTTAACCGACAAAAAAATGAAGCATGCCATTGCCTGGAGTTAGCTATTAGCTAAGCAGGAGCCATTCATGGCCTTCTGCTGGCGCAGGGCGGAATCTATGCCGCCCATTCGCTGGCGGCATTTTGCCGTCCAAAATGAGGGAGTTGTCTATGAGTACGTTTGAAAAAATTGTCGCCTTACTGAACGAACAGCAGGCCGATTTTCGGGTGATCGAACATCCACCGGAAGGACGCACGGACGTGATCAGCGCCATCCGCGGTAATGCACCGGAGCAGGCGGCGAAAGCGATGGTACTGCAGGTGATCACCAGTGCCCAGCCGGTACGCTACGTGCTGGCGATTATTCCCGGCGACAGCAAGATTAATTTCAAAGCCGTCGCGCGGTTAATGGACGGCAAAAAATCGAGTTTTGCCCCGCCCGAAGTGGCGCAGGATCTCACCGGCTGCGTCATGGGCGCTGTACCGCCCTTCAGCTTTCACCCGCAACTGACTCTGCTGGTGGATGAACGCATCGGCAACGCAGGGACGCTGTTTTTTAATGCCGGAGAACTGGATAAGTCCATCGCGCTCAACGTCGATGACTATTTCCGTGTGACCGGTGCAGGCCATTGCGGCGAGATTTCATTATCCGCTGTCTGAGCTGCGCCAGAGAAAGGAAAGAGCTATGTCGGTCAAAGATATGTTACTCGCGCTCTGTGTGGTTATCGCCTGGGGGGTGAATTTTGTTGTGATTAAAGTGGGCCTGCACGATATGCCGCCGTTTTTACTGGCCGGTTTACGTTTCGCGCTGGTCGCGCTGCCCGCGATCTTTTTTATCAAACCGCCAAAAGTCCCCCTGCGCTGGCTGGTGGTGTATGGCATGACCATCAGTTTCGGTCAGTTCGCCTTTCTGTTTCTGGCGATCAAACTGGGCATGCCCGCCGGGATTGCATCGCTGGTGCTGCAGGCACAGGCCTTTTTCACCATTCTGCTGGGCGCGGTGATGCTGAGTGAACAGTTGCGCTGGCACCATATTACCGGCGTGGTGATTGCGGCGCTGGGCATGGTGCTGCTGGCGGAAGCAGGTATGGAAGATCAGAGCGCTGGCGGTATTACGCTGGTCACCCTGCTGCTGACGCTGGGCGCAGCCTTCTCCTGGGCGCTGGGCAATATCAGCAATAAAGTGATTGTGCGCCGCTATCCCACTCCGGTGATGTCGCTGGTGATCTGGAGCGCACTGATCCCGGTGGTGCCCTTTTTCCTCTTTTCATGGCTGTTTGAAGGTTCCCATGCCATTGTGATGAGCCTGATCAATATTAAGCCGGTGACAATTATGTCGCTGATTTACCTTGCGTTTATCGCCACGGTTTTAGGCTATGCCATCTGGGGATATTTGCTCAAGCGTTATGAGACCTGGCGGGTGGCGCCGCTGACGCTGCTGGTGCCGGTGGTGGGGATACTCAGTGCCGCGCTGCTGCTGGGAGAAAGGCTGTCGCTGCTGCAGCTCACCGGGGCAGCCATCATTATTGTCGGCTTACTGCTGAATGTGTTTGGCGGTTTACTGAAGCTGACGCGCCAGACACGCCAGCAGGCGCAATAACAGAGCGGGGTCAGCTTCTGCTGACCCCGCCGGTGCTGCCGTTAGCTAAGGATGTCGATACGGCGTGGTTTCATCGCTTCCGGCACCACGCGTTCCAGATCGATATACAGCAGGCCGTTTTCTAAACGCGCATCACGCACATGGACATGCTCGGCCAGCTGGAATTTGCGCTCAAAGTTGCGCTCGGCGATCCCCTGGTACAGATACTGGCGTTCGGCTTGTTCTTCAGGGTGGGCACCACGCACCACCAGCAGATTGTCGTGAGAGGTGATTTCAAGCTCATTCTGAGCAAACCCCGCCACGGCAATCGTAATTCGATAATGATTTTCTGCTACCAGCTCAACATTATAAGGAGGGTATCCGCCGTTGCTCTGACCCTGGCCGGATTCCAGCAGGTTAATCAGACGGTCGAAACCAATAGATGAACGGTAAAGCGGAGAGAGATCAAAGTTACGCATAATAAACAGCTCCTGATTTTCAGCGAGTCATTAACACAACCTTCCCCAATGGACAGGCTGGTGGTCAGCAAGGTCATACCCTGTCGGCGTATGCTTTCTGACCTGTTATCAAAATGGGGATGGTGCCAGCGCTTTCAAGAGCCGGAATGTAATTTTTTGATCCATCTTGCTGTGAATGGCTTACACTCAGCAGGAACCCATCGGCGTTCGGGCGGCAGTTACCACAGAGTAACCGGGAGCCTCTCCCAGCCCCGCGGCGAATACACTCAGCCAGGCGATGACCTTGACTGAAAGGAACCAGATGATGAAAGCATTGAAGACTTACCATGTTGCCGGTTTATTCGCCAGCTGCATGCTGGCAGGCGCTTCAGGCTGCTCAAGTGTGATGTCCCATACCGGCCCAGGCCAGGGTTATTATCCCGGAACCCGCGCCAGTGCGGCGATTATCACTGACGATAACAGCAACTGGGTAATGAAACCGCTGGCAGCGATAGACCTGCCGTTCTCCGCTGTGATGGACACCATTCTGCTGCCGTGGGATTACCTGCGTGCTGACAAGGACAAAGCACCCGACTCACCACGCGAACGGGTACGCCAGAGTGAGGCCATGTCACGCCCTTTTGACAGTATTCACAGCGCCGAGCCGCTGGCGGTTAATTCAGCGCAGCCGTAAAGATCTGGCGATAACCATCAATATCGCGCATATACGCGACCTCCAGCCCATCGGGTGAAATCACGACGGCATCGCCACTCGGTGCGATCGCCGTTGGTGCGGTTAAGCGCCGTAACCGGCCACTGGCCACATCACACAACATCACACTGTTATCACAGATAAATGCCAGCGCATGACCCGCCGGATGCCAGCTAAACGCGGACTGAATATCGCTGTCACTGCGGGTAATCTGCCGTACCGCGCCCCCGTTCGGCGATACCGTCCACAGCTGAACAATGCCGTGATCGTCCTTCATCAGAAACGCAATGGCGCTGCCATCGGGTGATGCACGCAGCCAGTGGCGCGGCTGATTCACCAGACCAGGATAGCGCCGATCCGTCGTAAAGGTCAGCCGCCGCTGCTGCACGCCGCGCGGCGGCGCGGGTAAGCGCGTCTCACTGCCCGCCAACGGCTGGTCGCCTTCCTGGGCGTAATCGCGCAGCTTCTCCGGCAGATCGACGATAAACACTTCCGGCACTTTCCCACCCTCACTGTTCAGCGTGTCGCCAATAAAGGCCAGCGCCCAGCGCTGCCACGACCCATCAGGCTTACCATAGCCCTGATTCCCCACCCAGCCCTCTTCATAAGCGCGATTGATCTCATCGCTGCCGGGCGCTGGCGTGGCGGTGGTCTGGCTGACCAGCACGCAGAAATGGCTGCCATCGTATTCACGCGGATGCTGTTTCACCGGGCACACCGCATGCAGCGGCACCGCGACACCGACATTGCGCAGATCCTGCGCCATATCCCACTCATGCATCACATGATCGTTATAAGTAAAACTCAGACGTGAACCATCCGGACTGAACACATGCACATGAGAGCCGCCGCGCAGTGCGCCGGGGGTAAAAGGGGGAGTGATATCGCAGGCATCAAGGTTTTCCGCCACGCCGTTCTGCACAATCACGCCGCGACGATGATGGAAATCATACTGCCAGCTGCTGTCGGGATGTTCCGGGCCATGGATGCAGACATAACGCGGCGGTAAGTCCGGGCTGGCGGTCACCACGCCAACATGCGCGCCGTCGCTTGCCAGATACAGCACTTCCGTCGCCCCGCTGACCACATTCACCCGCTCGATGGTCAGGCTGGTGAAGGAGGCGCCGGACGGGCGCACATCGTACACCAGCCACTGGCTGTCTGCCGTCCAGATATTGATATTGGTGAGCTGGTGGTTACGGGGAGCGAACGTGATTTGTTTCATGAAGAGACCCTGATGCGCGGCGTTCGCATCAGGGTATAGCATCGCGGGAAATTAGCCTACTCGTTTCACATCGCCGACCAGCAGGATGTAGGAGAGCGCGCCAATCAGCGCCACCGCGGAAATATAGACCAGCGCCGGACCAAAGCCATAATCCTGCGCCAGATAGCCGATCACCAGTGGCACCGTGATACCGCCCAGCCCGCCGACGAAGTTAAACACGCCACCCGTCAAACCAATCAGCCGCATCGGCGCCAGCGACGACACCAGTGACCAGGTGATAGACGCAAAGCCGTTACCGAAGAACGCCACCGCCATCAGCGTCATAATCCACACCGGGTCGTTGGTATAGTTCGCGCCCATAATGCAGGTGGAAATCAGCAGACCGCAGATAATCGGCGTTTTACGCGCCGCGCCCAGCGAATAGCCTTTTTTCACCAGCTTATCCGCCAGCCAGCCGGAGAGCAGCACCCCCACAAAAGCCGCGAGGAACGGCACCGTGGTCATAAAACCGGCCTTCAGCGCGGTGATGCCTTTTTCCTGCGTCAGGTAGTTCGGGAACCACGTCAGGAAGAACCACAGCGTGGAGGTCACCGCGAACTGTCCCAGATACACACCCACCAGCTTGCGATGGAACACCAGTTTCCAGTCGGCTTTGCTCATCGGCTGGCGCGCCTCTTTCTTCACTGGCGCGTCGCCATCCACCAGACCACCACCGTCACGAATATAATCCAGTTCGGCTTTGCTGATGCCCTTCGTCAAACGTGGCGGTTGATAGACCTTGATCCAGATGAAGGACCAGACAATCCCAATACCGCCAGTGACGATAAACACCCAGTGCCAGCTCAGCAGTTCCTGAATCCAGATCAGCAGTGGCGTGAGGAACGCCAGACCGACAAACTGCCCGGAGGTGTAGAAGCCTACCGCAGACGCACGCTCATGTTCCGGGAACCAGCTGGTGACCATCCGGTTATTGGTCGGGAAAGCCGGTGCTTCAAAAATGCCGGTGATCGCCCGCAGGCCAATCAGCGACATGAGTCCGGTAGCAAAACCCTGCAACAGCGTCGCCACTGACCAGCCGAAAATAGCGATAAAGTAGGTCAGCCGTGACCCGACACGGTCGAGGAACCAGCCGCCGGGGATCTGGCACAGCGTATACAGCCAGGCAAACGCAGAGAACACGTAACCCATTTCCGCTTTGGTGATACCAAATTCTTCCTGAATATGTGCCGATGCCACGGCAAGGTTGGCGCGGTCAACATAACAGATGACCACGGTAATAAAGATCATAATCAGCGTCAGATAACGGCGACGCCCTGGTTTTGCAGTAGTAACTGAGATATCCATCGCAATCTGTCCCCAGATTTTGGGCATAGCGAAGCCGCTCACCATGCCCTGTAATTTACAGAGGGTGTGTCATTTGTTTTTTATTAATAAAACTGCCCTGAATTATTCGTGATACAGGACAGCAGCAGGATGTTTAATCCCCTGGCACGTAAGCCATTAAGCAACAGGGGAAAACCATCGCCGCGAGAATACCTGCCGCGCAAACAGGGCAGGTATTACCACTCAGCAACCGAGCCGTCGGCATGTCGCCACAGCGGGTTACGCCAGTCCGGCGCATTTTTACTGAGTTCAATTACCTTCGCTTCGTCGATATCCACGCCGAGACCCGGTTTCATTAACGGTTTAAAGAAGCCGCCTTCCATATTGAAGTCTTCTTTATTTTTCACGAAGTCGAGCAGTTCCGCGCCCTTGTTATAGTGGATGCCCATGCTCTGCTCCTGGAAGACCGCATTACGTGAGACGAAATCCACATGCAGACACGCCGCCAGCGCCACCGGCCCCAGCGGGCAGTGCGGCGCCAGCGCCACATCATACGCTTCCGCCATGCCGGCGATTTTGTAGCACTCAGTGATGCCGCCCGCGTGCGACAGATCCGGCTGCAGAATCGCCAGGCCGCCCGCTTCCAGCACGCGTTTGAACTCAAAGCGCGAGAACATGCGCTCACCGGCGGCAATTGGAATATGCGTCTGCGCCGCCAGCTTAGGATAGTACTCGGCCTGTTCCGCCAGCACCGGCTCTTCAATAAACAGCGGACGATACTGCTCAAGCTCTTTAATCAGCACTTTGGCCATCGGCGCACTGACACGACCATGGAAGTCGAGACCAAACTCAATCTCATTGCCGAATGCTTCGCGAATTTGCGCCACGGTATTGACCGCCGCATCCACGGCACGTGAATTATCAATCACGCCCATCTCTTCGCAGCCATTCAGCTTGAAGGTATCAAAACCGATGCCACGCAGTTTTTTAATGCCGTCGATCACTTCTGCCGGACGGTCGCCGCCTACCCAGCTGTACGCTTTGATTTTGTCGCGCACCAGGCCTCCCATCAGCTGCCAGACGGGCGCATTCAGCACTTTACCTTTGATATCCCACAGCGCCTGGTCAATACCGGCAATGGCGCTCATCAGAATCGGGCCGCCACGGTAAAAGCCCGCGCGGTACATCACCTGCCACAGGTCGTTGATACGCGCCGGGTCCTGACCAATCAGGTATTCGCCCAGTTCATGCACGGCGGCTTCCACGGTGCGTGCACGCCCTTCAATCACCGGTTCGCCCCAGCCAACCACGCCTTCATCGGTTTCGATTTTCAGGAACATCCAACGCGGAGGTAAACGGTACGTGGTGAGTTTGGTTATTTTCATTTCACTGCCTCTCGATACGCCTTAACAAATGCCGCAGCCTGCTGCGCAGTACGTTCAACGGATTGTCCGGCGCGATAGAGATCGCTGCCCAATCCGGTGCCCACGCACCCTGCCTGAATCCATTGCGCCAGGTTTTCCGGCGTCACTCCGCCGACGGAAAACACCGGTACGCTGGCCGGCAGCACCGCTTTCAGTGCTTTGATATAGTCCGGGCCAAATGCCGATGACGGGAAAATTTTCAGCGCCTGTGCGCCCGCGTCGAGCGCGCTAAAGGCTTCCGTCGCCGTGGCGCAGCCTGGGCAAACGGTCATGCCGTGAGCCACCGCGCGGCGAATCACCTCGGGCTGAATGTTCGGCGTAACGATCAGTTTGCAACCCATGCTGGCGAGCTGGTCCACCTGCTCCGGTTGCAGGACGGTGCCCGCGCCAATTAACGCTTTATCGCCAAAGGCGTCGACCACCGCCGGAATACTTTTCTCCCACTGCGGAGAGTTAAGCGGGATCTCAACCGCGTCAAAACCGGCGTCAATCACCGCCGCGACATGCGCCAGCGCCTCATCCGGGGTGATGCCGCGCAAGATTGCGATCAGCGGAAGATTAGTTTGCCACTGCATGAGCGATGCTCCTTATGCCTGCCTGAAATGCCGTGTCGCCTGCCACCGTGGCAACCTCGCGCCCTATGGCGTGGAACGCCTGCTGGTAACGTGTGGTTAACGCCGAACCGGCGACAAGGGTGATGGCCTGCTTACCTGCGAGGTATTCGCTCATGCTGGCGACTTCCGCGCCAATCAGCAGACCAGAGAGAAATTCGCTCACCTGCTCACGTGGCAGCGTGCCCAGTACGTGTGAGGCGCGAACCTCAAAAAGTTGCGACAGAACGGCAGGCGAGGCGAGACCGCGCTCAAACCCGGCGGCAAACGCCGTTTCCGCGTTTTCCTGCTCCGGCAGGCCCGCACCCACCAGCGAATGACGCAGCAGCAGATGGTGCAGTTCGCCGGTCATCACGGTGCGAAAATCGTGGATTTGTTCAGCATCGGCCTGCACCCATTTGCAGTGAGTGCCGGGCATCACATAGACAGAAGCGGGGGAAAGCGTGCGCGCGCCGAGCAGCTGTGTCTCTTCGCCACGCATCACGTTGTGGTTATCATCCCGCGAGACAGATAAGCCGGGAATGATCCAGATATTGTCGCCAACGGAGGTTAACTGCTCGCCAATGGCAGTAAAATGCGCAGGAACCGGCAGATAGGGCGCCACTTTCCAGCCCACATTGCTGCCGACCATGCCCGCCATCACTACCGGGGTAGCGCCTTCGCGCCAGTTGTGTGTCACTTCCGCTAATACCGCTGCGGGGGATTTACCGTTCAGACGCGTCACGCCTGCTTCTGATTGCCTGCTCTCCAGGCATTTGTCGCCCTGATACAGCCAGGCGCGCAAATTGGTCGATCCCCAGTCAATAGCGATGTAGCGAGATGTCATGTAATTTCCTTTAGCCTTCGTGTTGAGCTGGCGATCATGGTGAGCGCCGCCTGCTCTGCCGCATCGCCGTCCTGATGTCGTATCGCATCGAACAGCGCTTTATGTTCCTGGAGTGTCTTCGGCATGTTGGCCTCATCCCCCATCCAGGTACGTTCAAATACCACCCGCTGTAGCGAGCTGATTGCCACGCTAAGCTGTTGTAATACCGGGTTATGCACTGACTGCAACACCGCTTCGTGATAGCGAATGTCCGCTTCGTTAAACGCATCCCGGTTCTGGTTGTTGGCTACCATGTCATTCAGCGCCGCTTCAATCTGCGCCAGATCACCTGACGTCGCGCGCTCTGCCGCCCAGCGGGCAATGGCCGGTTCCACCAGATTTCGTACCTCGCTCATCGCGCCGATCAGCCGCGGGTCATCATCGTTTTCCAGTACCCATTGCAGTACATCGGTATCGAGGTAGTTCCACTGGCTGCGCGGTGCCACAAACGCGCCGCGGTAACGCTTCATTTCAATCAACCGCTTCGCCATCAGCGAACGGAAGACTTCGCGGATGATATTGCGCGAAGTGGCAAACTCGTCGCACAGCTCAGCCTCTGCTGGCAGCGGCGAACCCGGTACGTACTTGCCGCTGACAATCTGATTGCCCAGCGTGATGACGATGCGATCGGTTTTATTAAGAATCATGGAGAGTCCTTGTGCTCTGAGTGTCCATCACTACTTTACCGCGACCGCCGAATTTCGCTTCATTTTTGCAGTACAAAAATGATCTCATCCGCCATTTTCACGGCATCAATGTAGTACAATTTAAATGTGTTGTACTACAATCAAGATCACAAAAAGAACAATTGGTTAATCAGAAGATAAAAAAAAGCCCCGGCTGATGACCGGGGCTGGCTGGAGATGGTGAGGCGGTTATTGCAGTACGAACTTCTCAATGGCGTAAGCCACGCCATCTTCCAGGTTGGATTTGGTGACGAAATTCGCCACTTCTTTCACCGACGGAATGGCGTTATCCATCGCCACCCCGACACCTGCGTATTCCAGCATCGCGATATCATTTTCCTGATCGCCGATGGTCATAATCTCTTCCGCTTTGATCCCCAGCACATCCGCCAGTGATTTCACACCCGTGCCTTTGTTGACGCGTTTATCAAGGATTTCAAGGAAGTACGGCGCACTTTTCAGTACGGTGTATTGCTCTTTCACTTCTGCCGGGATGCGGGCGATGGCTTTATCCAGAATGGCAGGCTCATCAATCATCATCACTTTCAGGAACTGGGTTGCCGGGTCCATTTTCTCAGCTTCGCAGAACACCAGAGGAATCGTGGCAACGTAGGATTCATGCACGGTGTAGTAGCTGATATCGCGGTTAGCGGTGTACAGCGTATTGCGATCGAGGGCATGGAAGTGCGAACCCACTTCGCGCGACAGGTTTTCCAGGAACCGGTAATCGTCATAACTCAGCGCCGTTTGCGCCACCGTGCTGCCGTCACCCGCTTTCTGCACCAGCGCACCGTTATAGGTGATGCAGTAATCCCCTTCCTGCTCCATATGCAGTTCTTTCAGATAGCGATGAACGCCAGCATACGGGCGGCCTGTCGTCAGTACCACGTTGACACCCTTTGCACGGGCGGCAGCGATAGCGTTTTTAACGGCTGGAGAAATGGTGTGGTCTGGCAGCAGCAGGGTGCCATCCATGTCGATTGCGATAAGTTTAATAGCCATGAGATCCCCGGTTTAAATGAGTCTGATGCCATGCTAACGCGATTCCGCTCAAAAAACAGTAAAAGAGTCAGAGGGAAAGGAGGGCAGAAGTGCGCGGTTTGATTCCTCTTTTGCGCGCAAAGAAAAGCCCGGTGGCATCACGCTCACCGGGCTTACACTCTGTGTCGCCCCGTTTACCGGAGCAGAACAGATCGCTTAGATATCGATATTCGCTGCTTTCAGCGCATTCTCTTCGATAAAGGCGCGACGTGGTTCAACCGCATCACCCATCAGGGTGGTGAACAGCTGATCGGCAGCAATCGCATCTTTAACAGTAACGCGCATCATGCGGCGGCTGTCCGGGTCCATGGTGGTTTCCCACAGCTGTTCCGGGTTCATTTCGCCCAGACCTTTATAACGCTGAACTGACAGGCCACGACGTGACTCTTTCACCAGCCACTCCAGCGCCTGCTCGAAGCTGGCAACCGGCTGACGGCGCTCGCCGCGTTCGATAAAGGCATCCTGCTCGATCAGGCCGCGCAGTTTCTCGCCCAGCGCACAGATCTTGCGATATTCGCCACCCAGCACAAACTCGTTATCCAGCGGGTAGTCGCTGTCAACACCGTGAGTACGCACGCGCAGCACAGGTTCGAACTGGTTCAGCTCGCGGTTTTCACGCACCAGCGCATTGTAGGTGCTGCCGTGCTGTTCACGCTCATTGAGGTACGCCACCAGCGTCTCAATCCACTGCTGCACCGCCGACTGACTGCTCAGGTCGCTCAGCGTTGGGTGGTAAATCAGCGCATTCAGCAATGCCAGCGGGAAGCGACGTTCCATACGCTTGAGCATTTTCTGCGTGCTG
Organism: Erwinia sp. V71; assembly: GCF_965644245.1. NCBI lineage: Bacteria > Pseudomonadati > Pseudomonadota > Gammaproteobacteria > Enterobacterales > Erwiniaceae > Erwinia > Erwinia sp. V71. The sequence goes on along the minus strand of NZ_CBFFRK010000004.1, from coordinate 25,784 downwards.
TTGTATTCCGCCACCAGATCTTCCAGTGGTTTACCCCCCATGGCAGGCGCTTCCGCGTTGGTATGCAGGGTCGCACCGTCGAGCGCGATGGCAATCTGATACTGATCCATCGCTTCGTCGTCTTTAATGTACTGTTCCTGCTTACCTTTTTTCACTTTGTACAGCGGCGGCTGAGCAATGTAGACATGACCGCGCTCCACAATTTCCGGCATCTGGCGATAGAAGAAGGTCAACAGCAGAGTACGAATGTGCGAGCCGTCGACGTCCGCATCGGTCATGATGATGATGCTGTGATAACGCAGTTTATCCGGGTTGTATTCGTCACGGCCAATGCCGCAGCCCAGCGCGGTGATCAGCGTGGCCACTTCCTGCGAAGAGAGCATCTTGTCGAAGCGTGCTTTCTCAACGTTAAGGATTTTACCTTTCAGCGGCAGAATCGCCTGGTTTTTACGGTTACGGCCCTGCTTGGCGGAACCGCCCGCAGAGTCCCCTTCCACCAGGTAGATTTCAGACAGTGCCGGGTCGCGTTCCTGACAATCCGCCAGCTTACCTGGCAGACCCGCCAGATCCAGCGCGCCTTTACGACGGGTCATTTCACGCGCGCGACGCGCCGCTTCACGGGCACGTGCCGCATCAATGATTTTGCCGACAACGATTTTCGCATCGTTCGGATTTTCCAGCAGGTATTCTGCCAGCAGTTCGTTCATCTGCTGCTCTACCGCCGATTTCACTTCGGACGACACCAGTTTGTCTTTGGTCTGAGAAGAGAATTTCGGGTCCGGCACTTTTACCGAAACCACTGCAATCAGGCCTTCACGCGCATCGTCGCCGGTGGCGCTGACTTTGGCTTTTTTGCTGTAACCTTCTTTATCCATATAGGCGTTCAGCGTACGGGTCATCGCCGCACGGAAGCCCGCGAGGTGAGTACCACCATCGCGCTGTGGAATGTTGTTGGTAAAGCAGTAGATGTTTTCCTGGAAACCGTCGTTCCACTGCAGCGCCACTTCCACGCCAATACCGTCTTTTTCCGTGCTGAAATAGAACACATTCGGGTGAATTGGCGTTTTGTTCTTGTTCAGATACTCCACGAACGCTTTGATGCCGCCTTCGTAGTGGTAGTGATCGTTTTTACCGTCGCGTTTATCTTCCAGGCGAATAGAGACGCCGGAGTTCAGGAAGGACAGTTCACGCAGACGCTTCGCCAGAATTTCATATTCGAATTCAGTGACGTTGGTAAAAGTTTCGTGGCTCGGCCAGAAACGTACGCGAGTACCGGTCGCTTCGGTTTCACCGGTGACCGCCAGTGGTGCCTGCGGCTCACCGTGCACATAAATCTGCTGGTGTACTTTGCCTTCACGGCGGATGGTCAGTTCCAGTTTTTGCGACAGGGCGTTAACCACGGAAACACCCACGCCGTGCAGACCACCGGAAACTTTATACGAGTTATCATCGAACTTACCGCCAGCGTGCAGTACCGTCATGATCACTTCCGCCGCAGAGACACCCTCTTCCGGGTGAATGCCGGTCGGAATACCACGGCCATCATCCTGTACGGAAACTGAGTTATCCGCATGAATGGTCACGATAATGTCTTTACAGTGCCCGGCAAGTGCTTCGTCAATGGCGTTATCCACAACCTCGAATACCATGTGATGCAGACCGGTGCCGTCATCCGTATCGCCGATATACATACCCGGGCGTTTGCGTACCGCATCAAGCCCTTTCAGAACTTTGATACTTGAGGAGTCATAAGAATTCGACATCAACGTTTCTCGCTCATTTAATCTTCAGGTTGAACAGCTATTTTACCCTGTTCTACGCGGAACATCTTGCCCTTTTCATCATCCATATCGATAACGTGCTCTGCACCGATGGCACTGACAAAAACCTGGGCCTGTGTGGCCTTCAGCCGCGTCGCCAGCAGGCGGCGGCGACTCTCGTCCAGCTCAGAGGCAAAATCATCTATCAGATACAGGCAACGTCGCCCGTTCTGGCGGGTGAGAAACTCACCCTGCGCGAGGCGTAAAGCACACATCAGCAGCTTTAACTGCCCGCGCGACAGCAAATCTTCCACCGGCGTGCCCTCGGCACGAATACGGAAATCCGCTTTGTGCGGGCCGCTGGCGGTGTAGGTTAGCGCCCGATCGCGTTCGAACTGCCGTTCCAGCAGCTCGGCATAGTCACTCTCTTTATCCCAGCCGCGCTGGAACGAGAAACTGAGTTCAAACTCAGGTAAAAACTGGGCGCAGGTGGTGGTGATATCCGCGGCAATCGCCTCGCTGTACTCTGCCCGCCACTGGCTGATTTGTTCCGCCAGCGGTGCCAGCTCCAGATCCCATGCACGGACCTGCTGATAGCGTGACACCTGGCGCAGTGCCGCGTTGCGCTGTTTCAGCAGACGACGCAGGTTGCTCCAGGCGTTAAAGAAGCCGGGTTCGTTATGGAAACAGCCCCAGTCGATATAAGCACGACGATACTTAGGGCCGCCATTCAGCAGCGTAAAACCTTCCGGGGTGATCAGCTGCATTGGCAACAGCTGCGCCAGTTCCGCCACTTTATGGCCGTCACTGCCATCGATGCGCACTTTCCTGTCGCCCTGACGGTTTTTGGTTAAACCGACCGACATTTCGCGCTCTGCACCATCGATACGACCATGCAGCACAAACGCGTCCTGATCGTGACGGATTACGCGCCCGGCCTGCAGACTGCGAAATGCCCGGCCATGGCCGAGTGTATAAATCGCTTCCAGCACGCTGGTCTTGCCGCTGCCGTTCGCGCCCACCAAAAAGTTAAACCCCGGCGCCAGCGCGAGATCGGCATCTTCGATATTACGAAAGTCTTTGATAAGAAGGCGGGTTAAAGCCATAGATGAAGATATTCCACAAACTCGACAGGTGAATCAGCCGCCCCTCGATCCAGGGCGTCAGCGGCGCAGCCAGTTTGCGGACGACCAGCGCGCAGCAACCGCAGCGTACATCAGTACGTGAGGATTGCGAGCACTGCCCGGACGCAAAATGGCAAGTGAGCTAGCCCGATATATTCCACCCACTACAAACGCATGGGCATGACGACGTAGGCGGCAGATGTACTTGCTGCATCTTCAATCTGCACACTGGACACCGAATCCGTCAGCAGCAGACGCACATTTTCGCATTTCAGCGCATTCAGCACATCCAGCACGTAACTGACGTTAAAGCCAATTTCCAGCTCAGTACCGCCGCCGTATGTGACATCCAGAATCTCTTCCGCCTCTTCCTGTTCCGGGTTATTGGCGGTGATTTTCAGCTGATTTTCACTGATATACAGGCGCACACCACGGAATTTCTCATTGGAAAGAATCGCCGCACGGGAAAAGGCCTGTTTGAGGATATCGCAACCCGCTTCGAGGGTTTTATCCGGGTTTTTCGGCAACACGCGACGGTAATCCGGGAAACGACCATCGACCAGTTTCGAGGTGAAAATAAAGTCGCCCACATGAGCACGGATATTGCTGCTGCCAATCTGCACCTGCAGCGGCGTGTCGCCGCCATCCAGCAGACGCACCAGCTCAATCACGCCTTTACGTGGCACGATCACCGAATGGTTCGGCAATGCCTGACCAATATTCATCGAACAGACCGCCAGACGGTGACCATCGGTTGCGACCGTGCGCAGATCTTCACCTTCGGTTTCAAACAGCATGCCGTTCAGGTAATAGCGAACATCCTGATGCGCCATGGAAAACTGTGTGGCTTCAATCAGGCGCTTCAGCGTCGCCTGCGGCAGGGTGAATTCGACTTCGCTCTGCCAGTCATCCAGATTCGGGAAATCGCTGGCGGGCAGCGTCGACAGAGAGAAACGGCTGCGGCCAGAACGCACCAGCATTCTGTCGCCTTCCAGCGTCACATTGATCTCTGCGCCTTCCGGCAGGCCACGGCAGATATCAAAGAATTTGCGCGCCGGCACGGTGGTGGCGCCCGGCTCACACGACTGCGTCAGCGCCACACGGGCAACCATTTCCATTTCTAAATCGGTGCCGGTCAGCAGCAAGCTGTCTTCATTGACCTGCAGCAGCAGGTTGCCAAGAATCGGCAGCGTCGGGCGGCCACCTAACGGGCTGCTCACTTGCTGTAACGGTTTGAGTAAATGCTCGCGTTCTACAATAAATTTCATAGCGTCAGGAAGATAATGTTCTGATTAGATTTGAGAAATCTTCTTTAATGTCGTGACTTTCTTCACGTAGCTGCTCTATTTTACGGCAGGCATGCAGCACGGTCGTATGGTCGCGACCCCCGAAAGCATCACCGATTTCCGGCAAACTGTGGTTGGTCAGCTCTTTTGCCATCGCCATCGCCATCTGACGCGGACGCGCCACTGAGCGGGAACGGCGTTTAGAGAGCAGATCGGCCACCTTGATTTTATAATACTCCGCCACCGTCTTCTGAATATTGTCGATGGTGACCAGCTTTTCCTGCAGCGCCAGCAGATCGCGCAGCGCCTCACGCACGAAATCAATGGTAATCGCCCGGCCGGTAAAATTGGCGTTAGCAATCACACGGTTCAGCGCGCCTTCCAGCTCACGCACATTGGAACGCAGACGCTTGGCAATAAAGAACGCCACTTCACCTGGCAGGCGAATGTCGTTTTCATCTGCTTTTTTCATCAGGATCGCGACGCGGGTTTCCAGTTCCGGCGGCTCGATCGCCACCGTCAGGCCCCAGCCAAAGCGGGATTTCAGACGATCTTCCACACCATTGATCTCTTTTGGATAGCGATCGGAGGTCAGAATGATCTGCTGATTACCTTCCAGCAGGGCATTAAAGGTGTGGAAAAACTCTTCCTGGGAACGCTCTTTATTCGCGAAGAACTGAATGTCATCGATCAGCAGCGCATCGACCGAACGATAATAACGCTTAAACTCTTCGATAGCATTGTTTTGCAGCGCCTTGACCATATCCTGCACGAAGCGCTCAGAGTGCATATACACCACTTTGGCATTCGGTTTACGCGCCATAATGCCGTTGCCGACCGCGTGCAACAGGTGGGTTTTACCCAGACCGGTGCCGCCATACAGGAACAGCGGGTTGTAAGCACCGCCAGGATTGTCGGCAACCTGACGCGCCGCCGCGCGCGCCAGCTGGTTGGATTTACCTTCAACAAAGTTGTCGAAGTTATGTTTAGTATTGACGTTCGAGCGGTAAGACAGCTCTGCAGGTGCGGGCACATTGTCCCAGCTTGGGCGCAACGGAGCCGCACGCACACCTGCAGTCACAGGCGGCGCGCTTACGCTGGCGGCAGCGGCAACCGGCTGACTGATCGTCTGGGTGACCGGCTTGCTGCCGACTTCAAAACGTAATAATGGCGCGTCCGTGCCACAAAAATCATTGAGCAGTCCGTTGATATTATTCAGATACTTATCACGAACCCAGTCGAGTACAAACCGATTTGGTGCATACAAGGCCAGTGTGTTGTCATTGAGTTCGGCCTGTAACGGGCGTATCCACATGCTGAATTCTGTGGCAGGTAGCTCATCCTGCAAGCGGGCAAGACACTGTTGCCAAAGCGAAAGTGACACGGCGGACTCCACTCGAACAAAATCGATAAGAAAAAAAGCGCTGGAACGATACATTAATCATTGTTGACGCATAGCTTAGATCAGTATGCGAACCGCTATCTGCGGTTAGTCCGCGAACGATCGTTAAGGCGGATCGTTCGCGGAACGGCGGATCATAGCGCAAAGCGCGCCAGAGATCTTCACTTTCTACACAGTTTTGATCCATTTTATCCACAGGGCAGAATAGCGCAGATAAGTGTACGCCAACCCGCTCAAAAGGCATTCAGGATCGTCTGCATTAGATGAAATTTCCCGGGCACATCACGTTATCGCCGAAATTTTACTGCAAACGATCATCAGAAGATCCCGGCGATCCTTGCGCTTTCATACAGAGGCCGTATAATTCTCGCCCCGACCTGTTCCGCTCTGGCCCGTTTTGGCTGGTTTATGGGTCAAACCGGGTATCCAGATACGTGATGCGATGCGAAGTAAATTGACTCCGGACTGTACAATTATTACAATCCCGCCTCTTTATTGTAGATACACTGAGGCGTTGGTCGTTTTACGACTCATAAAACGCGTCACCAAGTGAAATTTTTCAAGTTTAGGTAGAAATCGCCATGAAACGCACTTTTCAACCGTCCGTACTGAAGCGTAACCGTTCTCACGGCTTCCGTGCTCGTATGGCTACTAAAAATGGTCGTCAGGTTCTGGCACGTCGTCGTGCTAAAGGCCGCGCTCGTCTGACCGTTTCTAAGTAATAAAGCTAACCCTGAGTGGTTAAGCTCGCATTTCCCAGGGAGTTACGTTTGTTAACTCCCGCTCATTTCACTTTCGTCTTCCAGCAGCCACAACGGGCTGGCATGCCGCAAATTACCATTCTCGGCCGCCTTAATACGCTGGGGCATCCCCGTATCGGTCTTACCGTCGCGAAAAAAAATGTTAAGCGTGCGCATGAGCGTAACCGGATCAAGCGATTGACCCGCGAAAGCTTTCGCCTGCGCCAGCACGAACTCCCCGCAATGGATTTTGTGGTCGTGGCGAAAAAAGGGGCTGCTGACCTCGATAACCGGTCGCTGACGGAAGCGTTGGAGAAATTATGGCGTCGTCACTGTCGCCTGGCTCGCGGCTCCTGATTGCGCTGATTCGCGTTTATCAACGCGTCATCAGTCCGCTGTTAGGACCCCACTGCCGCTTTCAGCCAACCTGCTCTCAATACGGTATTGAGGCATTGCGCAGGTTTGGCGTGATAAAAGGCAGTTGGTTGACGATGAAACGCGTATTAAAATGCCACCCTTTACACCCGGGTGGTGACGATCCGGTACCACCAAAAACCGACGATAACAGAGAACATTAACGATGGATTCGCAACGCAATCTTTTTCTCATCGCTTTTCTGTTCGTGTCTTTTATGATCTGGCAGGCCTGGCAGACGGATAATGCTCCGCAGCCACAGCAGACCCAGACCACACAGAGCACGACCAGCGTAGCCGGTGATGCGGCCAGTCAGGGCGTTCCCGCCAGCGGTCAGGGCAAGACGATCACCGTTAAGACGGATGTGCTGTCTTTAAACATCAACACCCGTGGTGGTGATATCGAACAAGCCCAGCTGCTGACTTACCCGGATAAACTGGGTTCTGCCCAGCCATTCCAGCTGCTGGAAACCACCCCTGCTTTCCTGTATCAGGCACAGAGCGGCCTGATTGGTCGTGATGGCCCGGACAGCGCAGCCAATGGCCGCCCGCTGTTTGCCACTGAGCAGGACCACTTCGAACTGGCACAGGGCCAGAACGAATTGCGTATCCCGATGACCTTCACCGCAGAAAACGGCGCTGTCTATACCAAGACCTTTGTGCTGAAACGCGGCGAATATGCCATCAACGTCGAATATCAGGTGAACAACGCCAGCCAGCAGCCGCTGGAAGTGGCGATGTTTGGCCAGCTGAAGCAAACCGCTGAACTGCCAAAACACCGTGATACCGGCAGCAACAACTTTGCGTTACATACTTTCCGTGGTGCGGCTTACTCCACCAGTGAAGAGAAGTATGAGAAATACGCGTTCGACAAAATTGCCGATAACGAAAACCTGAACACCAGCACCAGCAACGGCTGGGTGGCGATGCTGCAGCAGTACTTTGCCACCGCATGGGTGCCAATGACCGCGGGCAACAACACGCTGTACACCAGTAACCTGGGTAACGGCGTGGCAGCTGTCGGTTATAAATCTTCTCCGGTGACCGTTGCGCCTGGCGCACAGCAGAATCTGGCGGCAACCCTGTGGGTTGGCCCGGAAATTCAGGACAAAATGGCGGCGGTTGCGCCACATCTCGACCTGACCGTAGATTACGGCTGGCTGTGGTTTATCTCTCAGCCGCTGTTCAAACTGCTGAAATTCCTGCACGGCTTTATCGGTAACTGGGGCTTCTCCATTATCGTTATCACCTTTATCGTGCGCGGCATCATGTACCCGCTGACCAAAGCGCAGTACACCTCGATGGCGAAAATGCGCATGCTGCAGCCAAAAATGCAGGCAATGCGTGAGCGTTTAGGCGATGACAAGCAGCGTATGAGCCAGGAAATGATGGCGCTGTACAAAGCTGAGAAGGTGAATCCACTGGGCGGCTGCTTCCCGCTGCTGATCCAGATGCCAATCTTCCTGGCACTGTACTATATGCTGATGGGCTCAGTAGAACTGCGTCATGCGCCGTTCGCACTGTGGATCCATGACCTGTCTGCGCAGGACCCGTACTACATCCTGCCGATCCTGATGGGTGTGACCATGTTCTTTATTCAGAAGATGTCACCGACCACCGTCACCGATCCAATGCAGCAGAAGATCATGACCTACATGCCGGTTATCTTCACCGTGTTCTTCCTGTGGTTCCCGTCAGGTCTGGTGCTGTACTACATCGTCAGCAACCTGGTGACCATCCTCCAGCAGCAACTGATTTACCGTGGGCTGGAAAAACGTGGACTGCACAGCCGCGATAAGAAAGCGTAATTCTTCACGAATTCGCTGATACTGTGAGGGCGGCATTTATGCCGCCCTTTGCTTTATGGGTACAAAAGAGAGTGAAACATGAGCCATAGCGATACCATCGTTGCACAGGCGACACCTCCGGGACGTGGCGGCGTCGGCATCCTGCGTGTTTCTGGCGCTAAAGCGGCAGAGGTGGCGCAGCAACTGCTGGGTAAACTGCCGAAACCGCGTTACGCTGATTATCTGCCGTTCCTGGATACGGACGGTAGTGCACTCGATCAGGGCATCGCGCTATGGTTCCCGGGGCCGAACTCCTTTACCGGTGAAGATGTGCTGGAATTGCAGGGACACGGCGGACCGGTGATCCTCGACCTGCTGCTGAAGCGCATTGTCGCGCTGCCAGGCGTACGTATCGCCCAGCCAGGAGAATTCTCCGAGCGCGCCTTCCTCAACGATAAGCTCGATTTAGCGCAGGCAGAAGCGATTGCTGACCTGATTGACGCCAGTTCCGAGCAGGCAGCCCGTTCGGCGCTCAATTCGCTGCAGGGGGCGTTCTCCTCACGCGTCAATCATCTGGTGGAAGCACTTACTCACCTGCGCATCTACGTCGAAGCCGCGATTGATTTCCCGGACGAAGAGATAGACTTCCTCTCTGACGGCAAAATTGAAGCCCAGCTGCTCACGGTGATGGCCGATCTCGACGCGGTGCGCGCCGAGGCACGTCAGGGCAGCCTGCTGCGCGAAGGGATGAAAGTGGTGATCGCCGGTCGCCCGAATGCCGGAAAATCAAGCCTGCTCAATGCGTTAGCAGGACGCGAGGCAGCAATTGTCACCGATATCGCGGGCACCACGCGCGATGTGTTGCGCGAGCATATTCATATCGACGGTATGCCACTGCATATCATTGATACCGCGGGTTTACGTGAAGCCAGTGATGAAGTGGAGCGCATTGGCATCGAACGTGCGTGGAAAGAGATTGAACAAGCAGACCGCGTACTGTTTATGGTAGATGGCACCACCACGGATGCCACCGAACCTGCCGCCATCTGGCCTGATTTTATCGCCCGTCTGCTTGACAGCCTGCCGATTACCGTGGTACGCAATAAAGCCGATGTCACGGGTGAAACACTGGGCATCAGCGAAGTGAATAACCACTCACTTATTCGCCTGTCGGCGCGTACCGGTGAGGGTGTCGACGTGCTGCGCGACCATCTGAAACAGAGCATGGGCTTTGCCGGCAATATGGAAGGCGGCTTCCTGGCACGTCGCCGTCATCTGCAGGCACTGGAGCTGGCCGCCACCCATCTGCAACAGGGTAAACAGCAACTGCTGGGCGCATGGGCCGGTGAACTGCTGGCGGAAGAACTGCGGCTGGCACAGCAGGCGCTGAGCGAGATAACTGGCGAGTTTACTTCCGATGACCTGCTGGGACGGATTTTTTCCAGTTTTTGTATTGGCAAGTAATCAGACAACTCACAGCCCAACAGTCTGTTGGGCTGTGAGTGTGCTGTCAGGATTATCTTTTTCTGCGGCCATCTTGCAGAAGCAGAGACGTTATTGCGGGTCAGTCAGCAACACCTTCCCTTCAGTATGCGGGTAAACTCTTTTCACATCTCTTGCTTCACGTTCCCAGGCATTATGACGCACATCCCAAAGTTCAACAGCATGCTGAATGTTCAGCCAAAATTCCGGTGTGTTACCTAAAGCAGCGGCAAGTTTTATCGCCATCGGCGCAGTCAGCGTTCCTTTATCGTTCACAATTCTGCTTAGCGTATTCCGGTGCACGCCCATGGCTTGCGCCAGTTCGGTGATCTCGATATTCATCGGCTCCAGAAACTCAGTCACCAGCATCTGACCCACCGTTACCGGGCGACGTTTTGTATTCTTCATGGGCTTATTCTCCATCAACCTCTGTAAATATGAGGATCCAGCCAGGTGTCATGGGCAATGCCATCACTCCATCTGAAAATCAAACGATATTGCTTATTAACGCGAACAGAGCACCAGCCTGCCATTTTTCCTTCCAGATGCTCAAAACGATTCCCTGGTGGCACTCGCAGGTCCGATTCTTGCGTCGCTGCATCCAAAATCTGGAGTTTTCGAAACAAAGCACCTTCAATGGTTGAAGGAATTTTTTTGTGTCCACGATCATCCACATAGAATGATTCGAGCCATTCATCCCTGAATTCGACAGCCATAACTTACCGTCCTTATACGGCACACCACTCCATGCACAACATGATTGTGCAACAAACCCACAACGGATAAAAGATGTACAACGTAAAATAATTTCTTCACCACGCTGAGACGCTAGTCAAAAATCCTAATTTTGCCCTGGCAGGGAGAAGTCAGATGAAATCCACTAAGAAAATTCTTACAATAGCCTTGATGATTATCCGACCATTTTCACGGAGCGACAGATGGCAAGTCATTTTGTACGCTGGGCGTATGCCCGGACACCGGCATATTTGCAGCGACTACCCGAGAAAGTAATAGAAGATTCCTGGAATCTGCCCGAGCGCCGTCGTACACGCTTTCTTGCCGCTCGCGTGCTGCTGGCTGAACTGATGCTGCGCGTCTATGGCATGCAGCAGCTCCCCGCCCTGATTACCACCAGCACTGGTCGTCCCTGTTTTGCCGATACCGATCTGCCTGATTTCAGCATCGCCTATGCCGGTAGCCTGGTCGGCGTTTTGCTGGCGGAAGAAGGTGGCCGCGCCGGACTGGATATGGAAATTGTCCGCGCCCACAGCCGTCAGACGGTAGAAAACCAGCTGATGTGCCTCTCCTCCGGCGAAAAAGCGTGGATCAATGCCCAGCAGGACCCGATTGAAGCCGCCACGCAAATCTGGACACTGCGCCAGAGCGTGCTGAAACTGACTGGCGAAGCGCGCCAGGATATCGACTCGTTACGGCTGCATCCCGCGTCCGGCCGACTGCGTTCAGGTGCGTTTCCCGACATTCAGGCGATTTGCGATGTGGAACCGCTAATGGTGTGGTCATGCGCGCTATCGCCAGGCACCCAGCGTTTGCGTCTGTGGGAGATCGATGCGGACAGGAACTGGCACGCGCTGCGCGATGTGGAAGTGAATAAACCGAATATGGGGCCGCGGGCACTGCGACTAACCAGCATGCCAGCGGAACGCCAGCTGCAGCACTAAGCACGGCGTCAGGAGCATCCTGACGCCGCCTGCAACGCCTTAGTGGGCGTCGATAAATACAATCTTCAGCACAAACAGCAGGGCAACCACCACCACGCATGGGCTGATTTCACGCCAGCGTCCGGTGCCCGCCTTCATCACGCAGTACGCGATAAAGCCCAGTGCGATACCTTCAGTGATGGAGAAGCTGAATGGCATCATCGCGGCAGTGACGAACGCCGGAACTGCTTCAGTGAGGTCATCCCACTTCACGCGCGCCAGGCTGGAGGTCATCAGCACACCAACGTAAATCAGCGCGCCTGCTGCGGCATAAGCGGGCACCATCGCCGCCAGAGGCGACAGGAAGATCACCAGCAGGAACAGGATGCCGGTGACGACAGCCACCAGGCCAGTACGGCCGCCAATGGACACGCCAGAAGAGCTTTCGATATACGCGGTCACCGAAGAGGTGCCGATAAAGGAGCCCGCTACCGAACTGGCGCTGTCAACAAACAGAGCCTGCTTCATGCGCGGGAAGTGACCTTTCTCATCCGCCAGACCGGCTTTGTCGGTCACACCTGTCAGGGTGCCGGAGGAGTCAAACAGGTTAACCAGCATAAACGAGAAGATAATCCCCGCCATACCAATATTAAACGCGCCCACCAGGTCCACCTGACCAATCACCGAGGTCACGGATGGTGGAGCAGAGAACACGCCTGTGAACTTCACATCGCCCAGCGCCATACCAATCAGCGTGGTGATGACAATCGACACCAGCACGGCAATATGCACGTTACGTGATGCCAGAATGGCGATAATAAAGAAGCCCAGCGCGCCCAGCAGCACGCTGTGCGAGGTCAGATCGCCGACCGCGACCAGCGTGTCTTTGTTTGGCACGATAATGCCGGCATTTTTCAGGCCGATCATCGCAATCAGCAGGCCGATGCCGCTGGAGATACCCACACGCAGGCTCACCGGAATATTGGCAATTATCCAGTAACGCACACGGAACAGGGTCAGCAGCAGCAGACCGACGGCGCCCCAGAAAATCGCGCCCATACCGACCTGCCAGGAAACGCCCATCGCACCCACCACCACAAAGGCGAAGAACGCGTTCAGGCCCATGGCTGGTGCCAGCGCTACCGGCAGGTTAGCCACCAGACCCATCAGAATGCTGCCGAACGCCGCAATCAGGCAGGTGGTGACAAACACCGCCTGGGTATCCATACCGGCCACGCCGAGGATCTGCGGGTTAACGAAAACGATATACACCATCGTCAGGAAGGTCGTGATACCCGCAATGACTTCAGTGCGCACTGTAGTGCCATGCTCCTGCAGTTTAAACAGGCGCTGGAGTAAACCTTGTTTGTTCATTATTGGATTCCAGGGAAAGGAAAATATTGTCGCTGGCTATCCTATACCAAAATTCCGATTTTTGATGCCGATCACAATGATTTTTCGCAACCGATTGCGTTGTTTTTGCCGATTTACCCCGCCATTAACAGTAATTGACATTAACTGGTCGCAATCCAGACACAGTTAGTTAAAGTGTACCGAGAGTTGCAAACATATCTTTCAATACTAAAAGGACCAGCGCGATGAGTGTGGAGTGTGTCTTTTTCGATTGTGACGGCACGCTGGTGGACAGTGAGCTGATCTGTACCCAGGGCTATGTGAACACCTTTGCGCAATACGGCGTGGAGCTGTCGCTGCAGGAGATGTTTGAAAAATACAAAGGCGTGAAGCTGTACGATATCGTGGCCGATGTCTGTGCCCGGCATCAGCTGGATGCGCCCGTCGATGAACTGGAAAGCGCCTATCGCCAGGAAGTCGCACGACTGTTCGAAGAGAACCTGCACCCTATTGCCGGTGCGCCGGAATTGCTGGCGCAGGTGCAGATACCGATGTGCGTGGTATCAAACGGCACGGTGAAAAAAATGCAGCACTCGCTGGGCCTGACACAACTGCTGCCTTATTTTGATGACCGGTTGTACAGCGGCTACGATATCCAGCGCTGGAAACCGGATCCGGAACTAATGGTTCACGCGGCAAAACAGATGCGTGTCCCGCTGGAACGCTGCATCCTGGTGGATGACTCCGAAGCTGGCGCCAGCGCGGGCATTGCCGCCGGAATACCGGTGTTTTACTACTGCGCCGATGCCCATAACAAACCGATCGATCACCCGCTGGTCACCACGTTTGACGATATGGCGCAGCTACCCGCGCTGTGGCGCGCACGTGGCTGGTCGATTACGGCATAAACAGCAAAGATAGCTGACCTATTCAAAGCACGAAACACAGCGCATCTGAAACCTTACAGCAACACACAAGCTCAAGGCGCAGGGAATACGGTCAGCGGAGGAAAAGCGATGCCCCTGAATAAATCACCATACTAAAAGCGGCCCCAGGAGCAGGCACAATGCCAGGCACCGCCCTAACCAATCGCCCCTAACGCATCCTCTTTACCCTGACGCTTTGGCAGCAGGAACAGCGTAGCGACAATATCCAGCAGATAGATCAGCGCCAGCAGAGTAATCGCCGCACCGAATGACCATTGCGCCACCAGCAGACCAATCACCAGCGGACCAAAACCACCCACGCCGCGTCCCAGATTAAACAACACGTTTTGCGCCGTTGCCCGCACCTGCACCGGGTAAGTATCGGAGATCAGCGCGCCGTAGCCGCCAATCATGCCATTAACAAACATCCCCATCAGCGCCCCGGTAAACAACATCACCGTCGGGTCACTCAGCTGGGCGTACACCACTACCATTACCACCGCTCCAAACTGATACAGCAGGAAAATCTTCCAGCGCGCGAAACGGTCTGCCAGCACGCCAAACAGCCAGATGCCGAAGGTCATCCCCACCACCGTCACAGCCGTCCACAGACCGGATTTGGTCAGCGAGAAGCCAAAGTTAGAGGAGAGATAGCTTGGCATCCAGATCATCAGGCCGTAATAACCGAAGTTCTGCACCGAACAAAGGATCAGAATGCCCAGACTGGCTTTCGCGGTCTGCGCATCCTTAAACAGCAGTTTCAGACGAGCCGCAAAAGAGAGCGACGGCATCGTGGCGGCCTGGCGGGTAAAAGCTTCCGGCTCGCCCATACTGCGGCGGATCAGGAAAGAGACCAGTGCCGGCAACAGACCGACGAGGAACATCCCACGCCAGCCAATCACACCCAGCAGCAGCGGAGTGATAAATGCCGCCAGCAATACACCCAACTGCCAGCCAATCCCCACCCACGCCGAAGCACGGTTACGCTTATTCGCGGGCCAGGCTTCAGCAATCAGCGCCATGCCGATACCGAACTCACCGCCCAGACCGACACCCGCCAGCGTGCGATACGCCAGCAGATCCCAGTAACCCTGCGCCACGGCACACAGACCGGTAAACACGGAAAACATCAGGATAGTCACCGTCAGCATACGGATGCGGCCAAAACGGTCACTCAGGTTGCCGAAGATAATCCCGCCGAGTACCGCGCCGATCAGCGTCCAGGTCACCAGCGACCCCGCTTCCGATGGCGTTAACAGCAACGAGGCACTAATAGCCGGTAACATAAAACCGAGGATCAACAGATCAAAACCGTCCATGGCATAGCCACTGACGGCGGCGAGCATCGCTTTGCCCGGCGTGGCGCTTTGCTTTGGCTGGGGGGAAGTAGTCATGTCTCAGGGCCTTGCAGAAAAAATTGTGCGCCAAGTATAAAGATGACGGCGATCACAATCCAACCAGCAAACAGCACTGCGGGGGAAAAAGCAGAGGCCGGATATCCGGCCTCGGGGGAAATTACGCGGGGTTACTGCCGCCGTTGTCACCAGCCAGCAGCTTATCAAGCTGGTCGCCGCCGACATGACGGAAGTCCTGACCTTTGACGAAATAGAAAATAATTTCGCAGATGTTCTGGCAGCGGTCGCCGATACGCTCGATGGCACGCGCGCAGAACAGGGCGGTCAGCACACTTGGGATAGTGCGCGGATCTTCCATCATATACGTCATCAGCTGACGCACGATGCCCTCATACTCCTGGTCGACCTTTTTATCTTCACGATAGATCTGGATAGCTTCATTCAGATCCATACGTGCAAAGGCATCCAGCACATCATGCAGCATCTGCACGGTATGGTGGCCCAGTGACTCCAGGCTGACCAGCAGCGGCAGATGTTGCTGGCTGAATTTCTCCAGCGCTGTGCGGCTGATCTTCTCCGCCACATCACCAATACGCTCCAGCTCAGAGATGGTTTTGATGATGGCCATCACCAGGCGCAAATCGCTGGCGGTCGGCTGACGTTTGGCGATGATGCGCACACAGGCTTCATCAATCTCCACTTCCATCATATTGACCTTATGGTCGCCATCAATCACCTGCTGCGCCAGTTCCGCATCCTGATTATGCATCGCGGTAATGGCATCGGTGAGTTGCTGCTCCACCAGCCCGCCCATGATCATCACCTGGGTGCGGATGTGCTCCAGCTCGGCGTTAAACTGGCCGGAGATATGTTTGTTCAGATTTAAATTATCCATAAGTTCTCCAGGCAAATCAGCCGTAGCGTCCGGTAATATAATCTTCAGTCTGTTTCTGATGCGGCTTGGTAAACAGGGTATCCGTATCGCTAAATTCGATCAGTTCACCAAGATACATAAAGGCAGTATGGTCAGAACAACGTGCCGCCTGCTGCATATTATGCGTCACGATGACCACGGTGTAATCCTGCTTCAGTTCCGTAATCAGCTCTTCGATACGACCGGTTGAAATTGGGTCGAGTGCTGAGCAAGGCTCATCCAGCAACAGCACTTCCGGGCGAATCGCAATTCCGCGGGCGATACACAGACGCTGCTGCTGACCACCGGAGAGGCTGTAGCCACTCTGGTGCAGCTTGTCTTTGGTTTCATTCCACAGTGCTGCTTTGGTCAGCGCCCACTGCACACGCTCATCCATATCCGCACGCGACAGCTTTTCAAACAGACGCACGCCAAAGGCGATATTGTCGTAAATCGACATCGGGAATGGCGTTGGCTTCTGGAACACCATGCCGACGCGCGCGCGCAGCAAGGCGATATCCTGGCTGGCGGTCAGAATGTTCTCGCCATCCAGCAGAATTTCACCTTCCGCACGCTGCTCAGGATAGAGCGAAAACATCTTGTTAAAGGTGCGCAGCAGGGTGGATTTACCACACCCAGACGGACCGATAAATGCTGTTACCTGGTTTTTCGCAATATCCAGATTGATATTCTTCAGGGCATGGAATTTCCCGTAATAGAAGTTCAGATCGCGAACCTGAATTTTGCCGGGAGCGTTTTTCACCATACTCATGCTTATTCTCTCTTCTGCAGCGCCGCCTCAGCCGCGCTGTTCAATTAATGTTTGCCTTTGGCAAAGATGACACGTGCGGCAATGTTCAGTAACAGCACACACAGCGTAATAATCAGCACACCTGCCCAGGCCAGGCTTTGCCACTCGGCAAACGGGCTCATGGCGAATTTGAAGATGGTCACCGGCAGGTTAGCGATCGGCTGCATCATGTCGGTACTCCAGAACTGGTTCGACAATGAGGTAAACAGCAGCGGCGCCGTTTCACCCGCAATACGCGCCACCGCCAGCAGCACCCCGGTGATAATCCCGGAGACAGAGGCTTTCAGCGTAATCGCGGAGATCATTTTCCACTTCGGTGTGCCAAGGGCATAAGCCGCTTCACGCAGGCCATCCGGCACCAGTTTCAGCATGTTCTCGGTGGTACGAATCACAATCGGCACCTGCAGCAGCGCCAGCGCAATCACGCCCGCCCAGCCAGAGAAGTGCTCCATCTGTGCCACCACGATGGTGTAAACAAACAGACCGACGACAATCGACGGTGCAGACAGCAGGATATCGTTAATAAAGCGAATCACTTCCGCCAGCCAGGATTTACGGCCATATTCCGCCAGGTAGATACCCGCCATAATCCCCAGTGGCGTACCAAAAATGGTCGCCCACAGAATTAACAGGCCACTCCCGGCCAACGCATTCGCCAGACCACCACCCGCGGTATTCGGTGGCGGCGTATTTTCAGTGAACAGCGCCAGTGACATCCCGTCGATGCCACGCGTGATGGTGGAAAACAGGATCCAGATCAGCCAGAACAGACCAAAGGCCATGGTCAGCATTGACAGGGTCAGCGCGATACGGTTTTTGGTCCGGCGACGCGCCTGCATTTTGCGACGTGATACTTCCAGCTCTTCGCGCGCCTGTAGCTCAAGCGTTGTCATGTGCGCGCTCCTTCATTTTTCGCTAAACGCATCACCATGTATTTCGAAATCGCCAGCACGATAAAGGTGATTACAAACAGAATCAGCCCCAGCTCCATCAGCGCGGCAGTATGCAGTCCGGATTCCGCTTCCGCGAATTCGTTCGCCAGTGCCGAGGTAATACTGTTACCCGGCATAAACAGCGATGCGCTGTCGAGCTGGTAGGTATTGCCGATGATAAAGGTCACCGCCATGGTCTCACCCAGTGCGCGACCAAGACCGAGCATCACACCACCAATCACGCCGTTGTGGGTAAAGGGCAGCACGATGCGCCAGATCACTTCCCAGGTGGTGCAGCCGATGCCGTAAGCAGACTCTTTCATCATCACGGGTGTCTGCTCAAACACATCACGCATTACCGAAGCGATGTAAGGAATAATCATAATGGCCAGGATCACACCTGCCGCCAGAATACCGATACCGAATGCCGGGCCATCAAATAACGCGCCAACAAACGGGATAGCGGACAGTACGCCACCGACCGGAGTCTGGAAATATTCGGCAAACAGCGGCGCGAAAATAAACAGCCCCCACATGCCGTAAACAATACTGGGGATCGCCGCCAGCAGTTCAATCGCGGTCCCCAGCGGACGGCGCAGCCAGCCTGGCGCCAGTTCCGTCAGAAACAGCGCAATACCGAAGCTGACTGGGACAGCAATCAGCAACGCGATAAAAGAGGTGACCAGCGTACCGTAAATCGGCACCAGTGCACCGAAGGTTTCATTTGGCGCATCCCACTCTTTGTTCCACAGGAAGGAAAAACCAAATTTACTGATACTCGGCCAGGAGGAGAAAATCAGAGAGACAATAATGCCACCCAGCATCAATAGCACAATCAGCGCAGCCAGTTTCACCAGCGCACTGAAAATAACATCGCCCTGCTTACCGGGAGCTTTAAATGTCGGCCTGGATTCAGCCATAGCGTTCTCGATATTTAAAAATTACACAGGCGGCACGTAAACCGTGCCGCCCCACAGGAGAGGGCGAAGTGATTCGCCCCCTGTCACAACTTAGTACAGTGCTTTACCAGAACTGTCTTTTACGTTGGTTTTCCATGCTGCGCGGATCTGCTGTACCAGTGAATCTGGCAGTGTTGAGTAATCCAGCGCGTTAGCTTCTTTACCGCCGTTTTTGTATGCCCAGTCAAAGAACTTCAGCACTTCAGCGCCCTGCGCTGGGTTGCTCTGCTCTTTGTGTACCAGGATAAAGGTGGTAGAGGTGATTGGCCACGCATCATCACCTTTCTGGTTAGTCAGGTCCTGAGCGAAAGATTTGCTCCACTCTGCGCCTTTCGCCGCGTTGCTGAAGCTCTTCTCGGTTGGGCTGACTGGCTTACCGTCAGCGCTGATCAGTTTGGTGTACGCCAGGTTGTTCTGCTTAGCATAAGCATACTCAACATAGCCGATAGAACCTGGCAGACGCTGAACGAATGCCGCGATACCGTCGTTACCTTTACCGCCCAGACCGGTTGGCCAGTTAACGGTGTTACCTTTACCAATCTTGCTGTTCCACTCTTCGTTCACTTTCGCCAGGTAGCTGGTGAAGACGAAAGAAGTACCGGAACCGTCAGCGCGGCGCACCACGTTGATGTTGGTGTCTGGCAGTTTTACGCCCGGGTTCAGTTTGGCGATAGCGGCATCATTCCACTTTTTGATGTTGCCGAGGTAGATATCACCCAGGGTTTTGCCGTCCAGCGTCAGTTCACCGGATTTCACGCCTGGCAGGTTGATAGCCAGCACGATACCACCGATCACGGTTGGGAACTGGAACAGGCCATCGGCAGCCAGTTTGTCGTCAGCCAGAGGGGCATCAGAGGCACCGAAATCAACAGTTTTTGCAATAATCTGTTTTACGCCACCTGATGAGCCGATACCCTGGTAGTTAATCTTGTTACCAGTTTCTTTCTGATAGGTATCCGCCCACTTGGCATACACCGGCGCAGGGAAGGTCGCACCCGCACCAGTCAGGCTTGCCGCTGCCATCGCAGAAGCTGCGCTCAGTGAAACGGTTGCTGCGACGATTCGTGCTAAGGTGCTATGCATCAGTGTCATATTCTTTCTCCAGGGGAGTGTAATAAAGTCAGGCTCAATGCCGTTTTATTTAGGTTAATGATTGCTGCTGGAGGCAAAATAGGACAGTTTGGTGACAGTAAAATGTACGTAATATGACAGTTTTGTGACGACAGACGCAGTATGAAAAGGCGGCAAAAAAAGCCAGCGGCAGAACGGCGGCGGGTTCTGCCGTGGTGATACCCGTAAAATATGTATGGTTTAATCAGCCGCGCAGCAGAAATGGCGCGTTATCCGCGTTGCTCCCCACCTTACGAGCCACCAGAGCGAAACGCCAGATGTACGCTTAACGGCGACATTGGGAAGACACAGGTTCCCGGCATGTGTTCCACACGATCGAACCCCGCAGTATCCAGTCGCGCACGCATTTCACCTTCATGAGTGACATGTTTGCCGCGCATCATCAGCGGCAAATGGGCGGGCAGCATCTGCGCCGCCCGCTGCGGCTGTGCAGGCACTTCGCCATGCACACTGATCAGCACCCCGCCCGGATTCAGCAGGCGGAAAAAGCGCGCCAGCATCTGTGCCGGATCGGCAACAAAATAGAGAAATGATGAACACCAGATCACATCAAAACGTTGTTCATCCGGGATCGCGCTGACCGCAGAAAAACGATCCGCAATGCCCGCCGCGACAAAATTCTGCTGCGCCACCTGCGCCGTCAGTGGCAGATCGTTCAGCATGCCACGTAACTGAGGATAACGCTGTGCCAGTGCGATGCTGACCAGCCCTGGCCCGCCGCCCATATCCAGCAGCGTGGCTGGCCGGTCAAACTGCACCAGCGTGGCGGCGATTTCACAGGCGCGGGTGGCGGTCAGCGCCTGCTGCTCCTGCGCAATCTGTCGTCTGGCGGCGTCGGCCCACGCCGCGTCATACTCGTGCTGTTCGCTAAACACGTCTGACGGCTGCGGCAGTATTGTCGCCAGCTGCTGACCAAAGCGACGAAAGTTTTCCAGGCGAAAACACCAGGCATCGCCAATAAAGTGTCCGCCATCACGGCAAAAGAAGGTGCGCGTCTCCGTAGTCGTCTGATACAGCCCATGTTCCCGCGTCAGTAAGCCCACACTCCATAACAGCTCAAGTAAATGTGCGGTTTTCTCCGCCTGCCAGTCCAGCGTGGTGGCCACCTGTTGAGGCTGCCGTGGCTGTTGCAGATGTTCAAAGACCCCGGCCTGTAGCGCGAGGTGAACCGCATCCGCCACCACTGCACTACTGGCCAACTCATTTAACAGCGTTACCGGGAATGTCATGGATTACCCTTCTTCATTATTGAACTCGTTACACTGGTAATCATCGTAGCGATAAACAATAATGATAATTATCCTCATTTATCTGCGAAGCGGCGGATTTCCTCTGCGAAACGGTGAACAAGATGGTGCAGGTATTCCAGGGCACACCGACTTATCGTGTACGTCGTCAGGATATTCAGTTCACGGATGATCGGGCGACATTACCGGCGACGGTGGGCGCATGCAGTTCTGCTTTTACCCGTGCCAGAGACGGTCTGATGCTGGCGCGCACTCACTATCAGCCGATACGGCCACTCATCGAAGAGACATGCCAGCCCGCGACACAACCGCTGCTGGTGCTCACCTTCGCCCTTGAGGGCGACTCCTGGTATCGCGATAACAGCGGACAGGGAGGCGATATCCACTTCAGCCGGCAACATCTGACTATTACCAGCTTTCAGGGCAGCGACGGCGAGCGCCACTATCGCGCGGGCGAAACCCTGCACCAGCTGCGACTGGTGCTGAATGCTGACTGTGTGCGTCATTATCTGGGCGAAGAGAGTTATGCAGGATTATTCCGCCAGCAGACGTTAACCCGCCACGCTTATCTGCCTTTCAGCCCGGCGACGTGCTGGCAACTGACGCAGCTGGAGCAGCATCGTCATGATCCACTGATGCAGCAGGTACAGATGCTCAATTTGCTGGCGCTACACCGCCATCTGCTGCAGCCCGCCAGAGAGAAGCCTCAGCACCCGCAGGATGAACAACGGCTGGAGCAGGCATATGCGTGGATGAAGGAGAATCTGGCCGAGCCGTTTTCCCTGTCTGCGCTGGCAATGTCGGTGGGCCTGAGTGACTACAAACTGAAGCTGGGGTTTCAGCACCGCTTTAACACGACGCCGGGGCAGCTCCTGTTACAGCTGCGTATGACGCAGGCACACCAGTTGCTGGAAGCGGGCTACCAGGTCGCACAGGCGGGCTGGCAGGTGGGCTATCGCCATGCGAATAATTTCAGCATGGCGTTTTACCGCTATTATGGTTATCACGCCCGCAGCGTCGGCGGGCGTCGTGCCAATTAACGCGCCAGACCAAAGCCTAACGGGTACAACGGCTTTTCACTGTCTGCCGCCACATCTGACTGCTGCTTCAGCACCGCGTCCATAGAAGAAGGTAGCTCAAACGGCAGCCGGCCGCGCCAGGCCTCCAGGCTCAGCATTTTCTGCAGCAGCACCGTATCACTGACACCAAAGTTAGCGATCAACCCTTTGCTCAGCGTTTGCACATTGGTCAGTATCGCCGGGCGATCGAGATAGACCGTCACAATGGTTGGCACCACGCGGCTGACCTGCTGAATCTTCTGATAGTCGGCATTATCGTCTTTAAACGCCAGTGAACCTTCATGATGGCGGCTGCCAAAGAAGTAGTTGCGATGCGGCTGCTCAAAAGGCGCAGAGGTACGCACCAGCGCAATGTCTGCCTGTTGCGGCTCATCCACCACCACCAGCCCGGCCTGCTGCGCTGCCTGTTTATCGACCCCGGACAACCAGATTTTCATCCCCTGACGCAGTGGCAGCACGCCCTGATTTTGCAACAGCACCAGTGAACGCGCCTGCGCTTCATCAGCCGCCTGCTGTGCTGCCGGATTGCCGACCACCTGCGCGGCGCGCGCGGCATCAACATACGGTTGTTCAAACAGACCCAGAGCGAAGGTTTGCGTCAGCAGCTTCTCTACGGAAGCATCAATACGCGCCTGCGCAATCTCTCCCTGCTGCACCGCGGCAACAATCACCGCGGAGTCAGTAACACCGCCAAACTGATCAACCCCGGCCTGCACCGCTTTAACAAAGCGCTGCTGCACGGTGGCGTTTTCCATGCCCCACGGCATCCCTTCCGGCACTGGTTTTTCTCCGGCTGGCGCGCCCTGTTCACACACCTGATTACAGTCGCTGGTGATCAGCCAGTCACTGAGAATAATGCCGTTAAAGTGATACTGGCCACGCAGTAAACCGGTCAGCAGGAAATGGTTAAAACCTGCGGCGACGGGTTCGATGGCTTTGCCCTGCCAGCTGGCACCCTGCAGGATAGAGTAGGTCGGCATCACTCCGGCAACACCGGCCTCAAACGCGCCGGTAAACGGATAAATATGGCGTTCCAGATGATCACCGCTAAACGCCGCATATTTACCGTAGGCGTTATGGCTGTCCCAGCCATCTTTTGCCGCACCGTAACCGACCCAGTGTTTCACGATTGCCGCCACACTGTCGTTACCGACACCCGAAGTCCCCTTCTGAATACCGGTGATATAGCCGCGCACCATACGTTTGGTCAGTTCCGCATCTTCACCAAAGGTGCCGTTAATTCGCGCCCAGCGCGGCTCAGTGGCAATATCCGCCTGTGGCGACAGCGCTTCATTAATCCCTACCGCACGATACTCCTGACGAATAATATCGCCATACTGACGTGCCAGACTTTCATCCCCCACCGCAGCAATACCGAGCGTTTCCGGCCATTTACTGAATAATCCGGCATCCACGGACGCGCCTGTCAGATATTCAAACGAATTGCGCGGATCAGAACTGATCGTCAGTGGAATACCCAGCCGCGATGATTCGGCAATTTGCTGCAGTTTATTATTTTCTTCCGCCATTTGCTGCGGATTACGCCCGGAAAGACGGGTAATCAGGCTGCGTACCTGTTCCTGCACAATCATTTTTTGTGCGGCGGGTAAATCATATACCGATCCCGCGCCAATTACGCTGCCTGGCGACGGCGCAGAGCCATGCATCATTAAGCCGGCTTTCTCTGCCCGCGTCATACGTTTAACCAAATCCTGCGCGCGCTGTTGCGGCGTTAAACGCCAGTCTTCATAGGGATTCAGTCTGCCATCCTGATTGAGATCTTTAAATGTCAGACTACCGATATGCAGTAACGGCTTATTCTTCACACCAAGATCGGGCTGGGTAATATTTGCACTAACGAGTGGAGAAAAAAGAGAGGTAATTATCGCCCCGGCTAATAACGTTAGTTTATTATTACTCTTTGTTGTTATCATCTGATTCCCTCGGATATTTTTGTTTAAGGTACACACAGTAAAAAAAGGCAGAATGACGATGACCCGGGTTGAATATCAGTGCAACAAACGGACATCAAAAACTGAACCTGGCGCAAACTATTCTTATATCCCTCCTGAAAACCCATCATCACAAATTTAAATATCACCGCCACCCATCGTTTAACGACGAAAGAAATATCTCCATTCGGCAACGTCACAGCCTGAAAAATGGCGGGAAAACTCTCATTTATTGCTGACAAAAACCCACGGAGACTACTCACGAAATAAATTTTATTAAGGATAGTGAAATATGACGTTACAACGGAATAATACGCTCGCTCTGATATTGTCTGTTTCAGGACTGACTGCCAGCTCACTCGCGTTTTCTCATGGTGCCTTGGTCGACCCGCCAGCCCGTCAGGTTCTCTGCTTTCAGCAGGGAACACTGAGCGGCATCTGCAAAGAAGCCAGCGAGAAAAGCCATGACAGAGGCCAGTCCATTTATACCTGGCAGGAGTTAACCGGCTTTGTGGGCGGCGCTCAGCGTGCGGAAGAGGCGAAAAAAGCCATACCTGACCATTTAATTTGCAGCGGCACCACCAAAGGTTCGGGTTTTAATCTGGCCAGCGCCAGCTGGAAAACCACGCGGCTCAAACCCGATGCCCACGGCAAAGTCAGAATGCGTTACGGTTATACTCAGCCCCATGCGCCATCCTGGATTGAGTTCTATATCACGAAGAAAGATGTCGACCCGACGAAAAAAGTGATCGGCTGGGATGATGTGGAGCTTCTCGCCAGTGTTGCGTCCTCCGTCGAAACCGTTGATATATCCGGCATGAAACCCCCTTATACCGCCTACGATGAATACAATATCGCCATCCCCGCAGACCGAACCGGGCGTGCCGTTATATTTTCCCGCTGGCAGCGCGCAGCCCCGGAAACGGAAGGATTCTATGGTTGCAGTGATGTCGTGATTAGTGAACGTGGCAGCAATATTCTTCCGCCCCCCCTGCACGAACATCATCAGGATGACTCCACGCCGGTGGAATGGTTTGAGTACAGTAAATTTGCCGCGACTCAACGCGTACAGGCCGGAGATAACGTTATTTTTCGCTTAATGGGCGAAGCCAGCGGCAGCGATTTGGTTAACATCAGAAAAGCGATTACCGCCAGTAATGCCGATGGGCAATGGATTACTGAGCTGGCGGCAGAAATAAATAAAAACCACTCTGGACTGGTGCAAATCGGCCAGAAAAGTTCGTCCGGTTTAATTGAGTTCAACCCGCAGCAGCTGCGTAATAACCGCATTTTCTTTAATCA
Organism: Erwinia sp. V71; assembly: GCF_965644245.1. NCBI lineage: Bacteria > Pseudomonadati > Pseudomonadota > Gammaproteobacteria > Enterobacterales > Erwiniaceae > Erwinia > Erwinia sp. V71. Next base: position 172 of record NZ_CBFFRK010000004.1, on the reverse strand, counting down.
CAAGGGATATTCCGCCGTGCTGACGGTCAGCACGCTACCCGTTATCGTCAACGAAAAAGAGCCCCATTCGGTGGATTATCCGCTCTGGCAGTCGGCGGATTCAAGTTCGAAGTGCAACGCTAAGCCGCCTGTCTTAACTCTGCAAAGACCACTGAAGGCTGCCGGAACCCGA